>JAUSIA010000074.1 GCA_030648225.1 Ignavibacteria bacterium
TGTGAATTCTGCTTGGGACAAGATAGTCTCTGGCACCTTCAGGAGTGCTTTTCATAAGAATTGGTGTTTCAATCTCAACAAAATTATTTTGGTCAAAATATTGTCTTGTTAATTGATACATCTTATGACGAAGCATAAAATTTTTTTGTACCGAAGGTCTCCGCAGATCAAGATACCGGTATTTTAATCTTAAATCCTCGCTTGCATTTACATTATCGCTGATGGGAAAAGGAGTAGTTTGTGCTTCATTAAGAATTACAAGCTTCTTTACCATTACATCTATGTGCCCGGTTGGAATTTTAGGATTATCCGTTTCGGGTGGACGTTTCCTTACTGTTCCTTCCACAGAAATAACAAATTCATTCCTTAACTTTCCTGCAAGCTGATGAGCTTCTTTATCAAATGATGGTTCAAAAACAACCTGAGTAATTCCATACCTGTCGCGAAGATCAATAAAGATTAATCCGCCTAAATCACGACGGGTATCAACCCATCCGTTAAGTACAACTTCCTGTCCAATATTACTTTTCCGCAGCTCACCGCAGGTATGTGTTCTGGTCTTAAAAAACATTTACTTTTCCTGAATTCAAAAATGTAAGGGTTAAAAATAATCAATATAGAAAGGGGTTACAAATAATGATAAAATAATTTCATGTTTAACTATTCACCTTCTTTATTAGTAATTTTAAAATATGAATGTTGTTGATATTATACGGAAGAAACGAGACGGATATGTTTTAGAAAAAGATGAGATTGACTTTCTTATTTCGGGTTATACCAAAAATGAAATCCCTGATTACCAGTTTTCCGCGTTCTTAATGGCTGCATATCTAAAGGGAATGAATCCAAAAGAAACCTCTTACCTAACAAATTCAATGCTGCATAGCGGAAAGATATTAAACTTAAATTCAATCCCCGGAATTAAGATAGATAAACACTCAACCGGTGGAGTTGGAGATAAAACATCTTTAATTATCGCACCTATTGCTACGGCTGCTGGTATTAAGGTTCCGATGATTTCAGGAAGAGGACTTGGACATACTGGCGGTACACTCGATAAGCTTGAATCAATCCCGGGTATCAGAACAGATCTTTCTATTAAGGAATATAAAAATATTTTAAAGAAATGCGGTGCGGTTCTAATCGGACAAACCAAAGATATTGCACCCGCAGATAAAATGATTTATGCTTTAAGAGATGTAACTGCAACTGTTGAATCAATTCCATTAATCACTGCAAGCATAATGAGCAAGAAACTAGCAGAAGGAATTGATGGACTTGTGCTTGATGTTAAAACCGGCAGCGGCGCCTTTATGAAAAACGAAAAAGATGCAGTTCAACTTACAAATTCACTTATCTCAACTGCAAAAGCTTTTAATAAAAAAGTAATCGCGTTTATTACAGATATGAACCAGCCGCTTGGAAATTATATCGGCAACTGGCTGGAGGTTTATGAATCAATTTTAATTCTTAAAGGTGAAAAGAAAAACGATCTTTACGACTTATGCATTAAACTTGCCGGAGCTATGATTTTTCTTGGGGGAAAATCTAAATCAATTGAAGAAGGTGAATCTATTGCCAATGAGCAAATAAAAAATGGGAAAGCTTTTAAAAAATTTCTTGAGATAGTTAAAGCTCAGGGAGGCGATGTTAGTTATATCAGAAATCCGGAAAAATATCCAAAAGCTTCTTATAATAAGATCATCAAATCAACTGTGAATGGTTATTTAAAAACTGTAAATACTTTTGAACTTGGTATGGCTGCAATTGAACTTGGTGCAGGAAGAATGAAGAAAGAAGATAAGATTGATCCAACAGCGGGAATTATTTTTAATTACAAAATTGGTGATAAAATTGAAAATGGAAATGTGCTTGCAGAGATTTTTTCAAATGATAAAAAAGCTATTTTAAATGTTGAAAAAAGATTTAATAAACTGGTGGAATTTTCAAAGAACAAAGTAAATCCGCCAAAACTTATAAAACGAATAATAAAACAGGGAGAATGACTATGGCCGACAAAAAAAAGATAATCGAAAACCTTACTAAGAGTTACTGGCTGGAAATAGAAACAGTAATGAATTACATCTCAAACTCAGTTAACCTTGATGGTGTTAGAGCAGAAGAAATAAAAAAATCTCTGGCTGTTGACATTACAGAAGAAATAACACATGCACAGAGGCTTGCAAAAAGAATTAAAGAACTCGGTGGAACAGTTCCCGGTTCATTTGATTTTAAAGCAGGACAGAAAAAATTACAAACTCTTGAAGACACAACTGAAGTTGTATCTGTGATTGAAGGTGTAATTGAAGCAGAAAAAGGAGCTATAGAACAATACAACAAATTAATAAAGTTGTGTGATGGTGTTGATTATGTAACACAAGATCTTTGTATTCAACTTCTTGGAATGGAAGAATCTCACAGGATTGAATTTCAGGGATTCTTGAAAGAATATAAAAAATAATTTATTGCATAGAACAGAGCGCATAGAGCAAAGACTGAATTGCTATTCTACTTTCTCAAAATTTTGTACTCTTTGCCCCAATGCTCTCTGCACTTTGCCATCCTTTCCTTTAACATTTCCTTAATAATATTTCTTTATATTAAAAGTGTCTTTGAGTTTTAATTTATTAAAAGTGAGGGTATGTTATGCTTTTCATTATAGCTTTACTTGCTGCTTTTGTAGCAACTTTGGTTTACTTCAATGCTAAAAAAAGATTTAATAAACCAGAAGCAAATTTTGCGTTAATAGGTCTTACTGTTGCGGCATTGATTATGGTCCTTCAATTCTGGACAATTATTCCCGCCGGTCATGTTGGTGTAATTGATTTCTTTGGTAATGTAAGTGATAATACTTTATACCCGGGAGTTAATTTTGTTAACCCGATGGCTAATGTTATTAAGTTTGATGCACGAACGCAGGAATTAAAAGAAGTAATGAATGTCCCTTCTAAAGAAGGTATGAGTGTTGAGCTTGAAATTAGTCTACTTTATAGTCTTAGTTTTGCAAATGCAAACAAAATTTACAAAACTGTTGGGGAAGATTATGTAGAGAAGATTCTTATTCCACAATTCAGATCGGTTGTACGCGGGGTAACTGCTAGTTATGATGCAAAGGCTTTATATACAGAAGAGAGAGAAATTCTGTCCAAACGCATAGAGACTGATCTGTCAAAACTTGTTGTGCCTAGGGGTATTACTTTAGAAGCTGCACCCTTAAGACAAATAATTCTTCCTCCTGGACTCACTGGTGCTATTGAAGAAAAACTGAAAGCTGAACAGGAAAGTCAGAGAATGCAATTCATTCTTCAAAGAGAAACACAGGAAGCTGAGAGAAAAAGAATTGAAGCTCAGGGTATTGCAGATTTTCAGAGAATCGTTTCTCAGGGAATAAGTGACCAGCTTTTGAAATGGAAAGGCATTGAAGCTACGGAGAAACTGGCAAATTCAAATAATTCCAAGGTAGTTATTATTGGTTCGGCTAAAGATGGCTTACCAATTATATTAGGAAATCAGTAGTTTTTAACTAATAGTCTCAATTTGACTAAATAGTCAATTGTTTTGAACAATAAATTTCTCTATTTTTGAACCAGTCGGTCATATTGAGATTTTTATGAATTCTTTTATTGATTTCCTAAACAACCTTCTTCCCTTTCTTTATATAATCACCTTTGCTGTTTACTCATATGATTTTATGAAAGCGAACAAACGTTTAGCAAATTATAAACGTCTTTTTCTCTTTTCAACCCTGCTTATTCACCTTATTTATCTTCTTACAAGAACAACAGGATTTAATCATCCGCCAATTACTAATGTGTTTGAAATATTTACTGTGCTTGCTTTCTCAGTTTCCTTTTCTTATTTCATATTGGAACTTGTTACGGATATACGATGAACAGGACATTTCATTATAATCATCTCTATAATTTTCCAGATTATTTCTTCAATCTTTATTGAAGATTTAGTTGAAGTAAAAGAAGTACTAAGAAGTAATTTACTCGGCTCTCATGTTTTTACCGCTTTACTTGGGCTTGCCGGGTTTACAATTTCTGCTGTATATGGATTCCTTTACCTCACTCTCTATAAAGATATAAAGCTGAATAAGTTTGGTTTGGTTTTTAACAGGCTGCCAAGTCTTGAAATTCTTGAGAAGCTCAGCTACCTCTCCGCAGTTATTGGTTTTATACTTCTTTCGATTGCGATAACTATCGGAGTTATCTGGCTGCCAAAAGCATTTCCTGATTTTTCATATTCCGACCCTAAGCTGATCAGCTCATTCCTGGTATGGCTGCTTTATGGCACTGGTATTCTCAGCAAGAGCCTGGGAAAGTGGAGAGGGAAAAAAGTTGTTGTGCTGTCTATAATAGGATTTGTAGTTGCAATTATGTCAACGATGTTAAGCAATTTTCTGGCAAAAAGTTTTCACTCATTTTATTAAGATGAACTTAATAGCTGTTTGCATAAATCATCATACTGCTCCTGTTGATATAAGAGAATCTCTTTTCTTGCATGATGATGAGATAAAAAATTTTATAAATGATATTAAAGGAAAACTTCTTAAGGAAGGACTTGTAATATCAACCTGCAACAGAACAGAAATTTATGGTTTACCCGTTAACCAGAATATTACTTCAAAGGATATTCAGAATTTTCTCATTGAATATAAATCCAAAAAGGAATTAAGCCCTGCCTACCGGCAGGCAGGCTCAGAATTTTTTCATCATTTTATTTCCCAAACTGCAGTTGATCATTTATTTAGTGTAGCAACTGGAATTGATTCTTTACTGATAGGTGATAACCAGATTTTCAAACAGGTAAAGGAATCAATAGAAATTGCAGAAGAGATGCACTTTTCCGGTTTTCTTATGAAGAGAATTTTTGATGCTGCAGTAAGAGTCGGGAAAAGAGCAATTACTGAAACCGGAATAAGCGAAGGAGCTGTAACTGTAAGTTATGCTGCTGTCCAACTGATTGAAAAAATATTTTCTACTTTAAATAAAAAATCTGCACTTGTTATTGGTGCAGGTGAAACAGGCGAGATTGCTGCCAAGCACTTAGTTGAAAGAGGGATAGGAAAACTTTTCATAACAAACCGGACTATTGAGCGTGCAGAAAAGCTTGCGGAAAAATTAAAAGAGAAAATTATTCCTTTTGATAATCTCAGAGAGCATCTGTACGAATATGATATTGTAATAAGCGCTACAAGTGCTGAAAATCTTATCCTTACAAAAAAAGATATTGAAGCAGCAATGAAGAAGAGAAATTATGCTTCAATGGTTTTAATGGATATTGCTGTACCAAGAGATATTGATCCTTCCTCTTCAGAAATAGAATATGTTTTTTATCATGATATAGATTCTCTGAATATAATTGTTGAGCAGAATCTTGAAAAAAGAAAAGCAGAGATACCCAAAGTTAAAGCAATAATTGATGAGGAAGTTAATAATTTCCTTACATGGTATAACTCTCTTGAGGCAGCCCCCACAATAAAGATATTACGTGATCATTTTGAGGCCGTAAGAAATGAAGAAGTAGAAAAGAATATAAATAAATTCTCTGAACCCGACAGAGAAAAGCTCGATATCATTACAAAACGAATTATTAACAAATTACTTCATCATCCCACTGTTGAATTGAAAAAGAATAATGAGCCGGGAACAAACATTGATGACTCTGCGATGAAAATAAGTATAATAAGAGAATTATTCGGAATGGATAAGAAGGAATCCTGAGGAAGAAAATTTGAAAAAGAAAATTATTATAGGATCCAGGGGAAGTGAGCTTGCATTATGGCAGGCAAATTTTGTTAAAAGAGAACTTGAGAAAGCAAATAAAAAAATCTCTGTTGAGATGAAAGTCATCAAAACAAAAGGAGATAAAATACTTGATGTTGCTCTCTCAAAAATTGGTGATAAAAGTTTATTTACAAAAGAACTTGAAACTCAACTTCTTGAAAGAAAAATTGATCTTGCAGTTCACAGCTTAAAAGATCTGCAAACTTACCTTCCCGAAGGTTTAAATCTTTCTGCTGTTTCTAAAAGGCATCCGGTTGAAGATGTTCTTATAGCAAGGAAGAAAGGAATTACATTAGAAAAATTAAAAGAGAATGCTGTTGTTGCAACAGGTTCTTTAAGAAGGAGATGCCAGCTTCTTCATCTTCGCCCTGATATAAAAGTTGTTGAGCTTAGAGGGAACATTCCTTCAAGAATTGAAAAGTTTTTAAACTCTGACTGGGATGCAATTATTCTTGCAAGGGCAGGCGTTGAAAGATTAAATCTTAAAAAATATATCTCATCATACATAAGCACAGATGAAATTCTTCCGGCAGTTGGACAAGGCGCACTTGGGATTGAAACTCATATTGAAAATGATTTTGTGAATGAACTGCTTTTATCTTTTCACGATGAAGACACACACAAAGCTGTACTTGCAGAACGTGCTTTGCTTAGAAAGCTTGAAGGCGGCTGCCAGGTTCCCATTGGAGCTTATGCACAAGTAAAACCTAACGGACTTCATCTTGATGCAATGGTCGGTAAACTTGATGGTTCATTAACATTTAGGAAAAAAGCAAGAGGCAGCAAAAATAAACCTGAGCAGCTTGGGAAAAATCTTGCAAATAATCTTTTAAAAGCCGGTGCCAAAGAAATACTTGATGAAATTTATAATTCAGTAAGAGTAAACCAAAACATAGAAGCATAA
>JAUSIA010000080.1 GCA_030648225.1 Ignavibacteria bacterium
CTCCCGGAATTGTTATCGGTAAGGTTTATCTCTTTACCAAGGAAAAGCTTGAAGTAAGTGATGGTGTAATAACAGATGTTGAAGAAGCAAAGCAAAATCTCGAAGAAGCAATTAAGCAGTCAAAGAAGGAGCTAACGAAAGTATTTTCAATTGCACGGGAAAAAATGGGTGAAGAACGTGCATTAATTTTTGAAGCCCAGATGATGATACTTGACGATCCCATATTGCTTGAAACAATTGAAAAAAGAATTGAGAAAGAGAAGAAGCTTCCTGAATTTATTGTTTATGATGAGATAACTAAATACCAGGATATTATGAAGCATTCGACAGAATCATATATTAAAGAGCGTGCCCATGATATTGATGATATAAAGAACAGGATAATCCGGAATCTCCAGAAGAAAAGATGGCAGTCCAAAATCGCTCATGATTCAATAGTTGTTAGTGATATGCTTACTCCTGCCGATACACTGCTGCTCTCTAGAAGCAATGTTAAAGGTTTTGTAACAGATCATGGCGGACTGACTTCGCACGCAGCAATAATTTCACGTTCATTAAACATTCCCGCTGTAGTTGGAACTCACAATATAACTAAGCATGTAAATGAAGGTGATACGATTATTGTTGATGGATTCCATGGTTATGTATTAATAAATCCATCTGATGAACAAATAAAATTTTTTACAGAAAAATCTGAACATCTTGTTCAACTGCAGAAAGGACTGGAGGAATTTAAGGATAAGCATGCTGTAACCATTGATGGCAGGGAAATAATGCTTTATGCTAATGTTGATGTTTCGGGTGAAATAGATATTGTTGTAAGCAGCGGTTCTAACGGAATTGGTCTTTTCAGAACAGAACAGATTCTTGAAGAACAAAGTGAATTTCCTACTGAAGATGAACAGGTAAGAATTTATTCAAATCTTTCTTCAAGAATTTATCCCAATATGCTTACAATCCGTGCTTTTGATATTGGTGGAGATAAATTTAAGCTGCTCGATTATTCAGAATCAAATCCTTTTCTTGGCTTAAGGGGTATAAGGCTTCTTCTGGAAAATTTAAATTTATTTAAAACACAAATAAGAGCAGTTCTCAGGGCAAGCCAGAACAGGAATGTTCAGTTTATGCTTCCGATGATTTCAATAATGGCTGAGATAAGAAAATCAAAAGAAATTATTGAAGAATGCAAAGCCGAATTGAAAAAAGAAAAGCATCATTATGATAAACATATAAAAGTAGGAATAATGATTGAAACTCCTGCCGCCGCTGTAATGACTAAGGAATTTGCTAATGAAGTTGATTTCATAAGTGTTGGTACTAATGATCTTATTCAATACTTAATGGCGGTTGACAGAGGGAATGATCTTGTATCATATCTTTACCAGGAATTCAGTCCTGCCGTCATTCGGACTCTTCATCATATTGTAACGGAAGGAAATAAAACTAAAAAAGAGATAAGCTTTTGCGGTGAAATGGCTGCTGATACTCTTGCTATTCCATTGCTTGTTGGTTTGGGGTATAAATCTTTAAGTATGTCGCCAGCGACAATTCCTTATGCAAAACGAATTATCCGCTATTTAAATTATGAACATACAAAAAAACTTGCTGAGGAGTGCCTTGCCTGTCATACTGAAATAGAAATTACTCACCTTCTGGAAAAGTTCTTTAAAGACCATTCTATTACAAGAACAAGACAAATTATATAAGATGGAAGAATGGAGTTCAAGAGTAAGTTCTCAGCCGAAGGCTGATCCGCCTCCGGCGGAAAGTTCAAGTTCAAGAGCAAGAAAATTTTTAATTTTTAATTTTTAATTGTTTTCCCTATACCTTTATACCTCTAAGGAGTTAAATGAATATTTCTGATTATGTAGCTAAATATGATCCTTCAAATCAATTTGAAGTATTAAAGAAGACTTATGAACAGATTGAATTTGCCTGGAACAACAAGATTGATCTCAGTTCAATAAAGAAGAAGGGGATTGAATCTGTTGTTGTTACAGGATTGGGAGGTTCTGCAATAAGCGGCGACCTCTTTGTTAATTTCTTTAAAGATGAACTTAATATTCCTTTTTATGTGAACAGAAGCTACAGCTTGCCTCAGTTCGTAAATAAGAATACACTTCTCATTGTCTCATCATATTCAGGGAATACTGAAGAGACAATTTCTGTTTTTAATTCTGCATTAAAGAAAAAATGCAGAATAGTGTGCATAACATCAGGTGGAAAAGCAGAAAAGATCGCTGAAAAGAATAAAGTTCCGGTTGTAAAAATTTTACCAGCCTTTCACCCACGATATGCACTTGGCTTAAGTTTTTTTTCGCTTCTTAAAGTGATGAACAAACTTAAAGTTGTCGAAGTCAAACCTTCATTGATTAATTTAATTATCAAACTATATAAGGATAAAGCAAAACTTTATTCAAAAGAGAAAAATCCTGCTCTTGCTTATGCAGAACAATTACTCGGATATATTCCAATAATTTATTCCGCTGAAGGTTATACTTCTTCGGTTGGTTACCGGCTAAAATGTCAGTTCAATGAGAATTCAAAATTAAGTGCATTTCACAATATCCTTCCTGAAATGAACCATAACGAAATTGTGGGTTGGGAATCTTTCAATGAAAATCAGTTAAGAACAAAGGTTATCAATATTCTTGATAAAGAATATCCTTTTCAGGTTAAAAAGAGATTTAAAATTACCTCAGAAATTATTTCAGAAAACAAAGTTGATATAATTAACCTGGAGAGCGGGGAAAAATCTTTTAAGGTAAGATTAATGGATTTGATTTATTTATCTGATTGGATAACTTATTATTCAGGTGTTCTGAGAGGCTTCGATCCGGCAGAGATAAAGAATATTGAACAGCTAAAAAACAGGTTGAAATAACTCCTAAACGCCTTTATAAAGCTTTTATTCTCAACAAATTTTTTTCTTTCATTGGAGAGATTTCTGAAATATCTTTTACTTTTTTTATTTCTTTCCAGCCAGGCAATTTATTCTCAATTCTATTACTTTGGCAGGAATAAGGTTCAATATGAAAAATTTGATTGGAAGATATTAAGAACAGAACATTTTGATATTTATTATTATGATGAAATGCTTGACCTTGCTGAGATTGGAGCAGACTATGCTGAAGAAGTTTATAATGAATTAAAAGTTAAAATGAATCATGTTGTTACCCGTCGAATCCCTCTCATCTTTTATAATACACATTTACATTTTCAGCAGACAAATACAACTCCAGGCTTTATTCCCGAAGGTGTAGGCGGCTTCTTTGAATTTATTAAAGGTCGTGTTGTAATTCCTTCAATGGGTTCATTAAATGATTTCAGGCACGTAATCCGGCATGAACTTGTTCACGTTTTTATGACTAATAAAATTTATCGTGTTCTGGTTGATCATAGGGAACCGGCAGATGTTCTGCCTCCGCTCTGGTTTGTTGAGGGTTTAGCTGAATATATGTCAACCGAAGTTGATGCACAGGCAGAAATGGTGATGCGTGATGCAATTCTGAATAATTACTTTGTAGGGATTGATGATATATACAATATCTACGGCACTTTTCTTATGTATAAGGAAGGTCAGAATTTCCTTGAGTTTGTTGAAGAGAACTATGGAAAAGAAAAAGTTCCTCTGATGCTCGAGAATTTCTGGATGTTCTCAAATTTCAATAAGGTTATTGAACATACTATAGGTAAAGAGATTGAAGAGATTGATTCTGAATGGTTATACTATCTGAAGAAAAAATATTATCCTATGATGGAGAACCGCGTTCCACTTGAGAATGCTTCAAAGAAAATTACAAAGGAAGGATTTAATTTTTCTCCAGTCTATTATGAGAATGAAGGTGAAAGGTATATCTATTTTGTAGCTAACAGGAATGGATATTCATCTCTCTACAAGCTTGAACTGGATGAAAATATGATTGCCGCTGATGATCCTGAACTAGTTCTGCAGGGAGAAAGATCTGAAGAGCTTGAAGCTTTTCATTTATTCCAGTCTTCAATTGATATATCAAAAGATGGGCTTATTACATTTGTAACTAAAAAAGGTGCAACTGATGCAATACATCTTTTTTCTGTTTCAAGAAATGAGATAATAAAAACTTTTCAGTTTGATCACCTGATAAACCTTACCTCCCCTAAATTTTCTCCTGGTCGTGATAAGATTGTTTTTCACGCAGTTGATCAGAAAGGATACAGTGATATTTTCCTTATTGATATTGAAAGCAGCTCATTATCAAGACTTACAAATGATTATTATGATGACCGGGATCCTTCATTCGGATTAGATAAAAATCAAATTTTATTTTCATCAGATCGAACTTCCGGGGAGTTTGAAAAAAAATATAATATTTTCAGCTTTGATTTAAGCACAAACAAGATTGAGTACGTAACTTATCTTAATTCAAATAACTCATCACCAATTCTTTCTCCTGATAAGAAAAAGATTCTCTTTACATCCGATGCTGATGGTGTAAGAAATATCTGGTCTCTTGAAGTCAGCCGTCCCGACACTGTAGAAAAGATAACAAATTTTGTGACGAGCGCTTTTTATCCGGCATTTATAAATGATTCAACAATTATTTTTTCCGGGTTTGAAAGATTCTCTTTTAATCTTTATAAAGATGAACTTGATAAAACGGAAGAAGATACGATTTTAATTGCAATGACATTTCCTTTAACTGCAGAAAAATGGAAAGCAGGAATGGTTGCCGGAGATGTGAAAAGAGAAAAACTTAAATATGTGAATGAATATACGCTCGATTATGCGCAAAGCCAGGTTTCTACAGATCCGATTTTCGGGACAAGGGGAGGAGCAATTCTTTCTCTTAGCGATCTGTTGGGAAATGATAATTACTTCTTCCTTATTTACAACACCGCCGATGTTCAGAGTGATTTTCTAAAAAGTTTCAATATTGCAATCCAGAGAGTTAACCTGAGTGAAAGAACAAATTACGGCTATGGTGTTTTTCACTTCAGCGGAAGAAGATATGATATCCGGGATTCCGATGAATATTTTTTTGAAAGAAGTTTTGGTGGATTCTTTGCACTTCATTTTCCTCTTTCAAAATTCCACAGATTAGAGACAAGTGTAACTGTTGCCAACTCAGATAAACAGGTTATATCAGGAGTGATTGAGCGGAAAGCTCTTCTTATAAGCAACAGCTTATCTTATGTAATAGATAATTCTCTATGGGGATGGACAGGACCGCTCGATGGAATTCGCGGAAGACTGCTGCTTGGTTATACAAGCGATGTTAAGTACAGCAACGTTAATTATTTTACCGTAATTGCAGATTACAGACATTACTTCAGACTGGGATTGCGTTCTGCTCTTGCATTCAGGTCAGCACTCTTTTATAATGAAGGAAAAGAAGCAAGACGGTATTTTATGGGCGGGAGCTGGGATTTAAGAGGCTGGCGAAGATGGTCAATACGTGGTGAAAAACTCTGGCTGTCTTCTGTAGAGCTTCGTTTCCCGTTGGTTGATCAATTATATATTAAATTTCCCTTCTTCGGGCTTGGCTTCGTAGGTTTCAGAGGTGCTGTTTTCTTTGATGCCGGTGGTGCCTGGGATGAAGAATACAGACAAACTCTTGGAAGTTTTGGTGGAGGTTTAAGGCTTAATCTTTTTGGTGTATTAGTCCTGCGTTATGATATGGGAAAGAAAATTGAAGATAATTTTACCAGGATACAGGATGGTCTTTTCTACCAGTTCTTTTTCGGATGGGATTTTTGACCTCACCTAAATCCTCTCCTTATTAAGGAGAGGACTTTTAAACCTCCCTCTCCTTTATAAGGTGAGGGATTGAGGGTGAAGTTTAATACTAAGATTTACTTTAATACGTAACATGAGTTAATTATGTTAATGTAGTAATAATGAAATATCTGATTTCAATGAAACATATTTTTTCTTTTTTATTTATAATGATTCTATTTCATGGCTGTACGCCTTCTTCAATCAAGCTTGATACAAAGAAAGGATTATCCTCTTATACAATGTTTGGTAAGACCGGAGGCAGGGAATTTTATCTCCCTGTTTCAGTTGGCGAATCAATTTCACTAAAGTGGGAAGCAGAAATAAATGGCAGCTTCCCAAATTCGTCTGTAACAAGTTATGATAACTATATTTTTATAAATGATCTTTCCGGAAGGGTTTATTGTTTTGATGCTTCCAATGGAAAAGTGATTGGAGCTTTAAAGCATAGCGGTGCTGTTTATACCACACCTGTTATTGATGAGAACAATATTATATTTGCTGCAGCTGAAGATGATGAGAATATATCTGTACTTTATTATTACAATTTTTCAAATGCCAAAATGCTTTATGAAAAAGAAATTCCCGGCCGGGTAATGACTGAATTTATTAAAACTGATAATGAGGTAATCTTCAATACCGAGAATGGAAAAGTCTTTTGCTATAATCTGCTTGGAGAAAAAGTTTGGGAGTATGATACCAAAACAAAAACTCATAGTTCTCCCGCACTTGGAAATAATATAATTGTTTTTGGGAATGATGATGGAGAGATTATAGGATTAAATGCAAAGGAGGGAAAATTTTTATTCAAAGAGAAAATTGGTGAATCCTTCTTCTGCGGTGCAACAGTTGATAACCATACAGTTTATATAGGAAATGATAATGGTAATCTTTATGCACTTGAGCTTTCCACAGGAAAAATAAAATGGAAGTTTGATACTGGATCAAGAATAACAATGGTTCCGGTTTATAATAAAACACACATAATAATCGGGAATCTTAAAGGAGAACTTTATTCAGTCAATAAAGAAACAGGAAAACTAAACTGGCGCACGAATACAAGAGGTGTTTTAAATGCATCTCCTTTACTGACGGAGAATATTATTATTCTTCCCGACCTTAATGAATCTTATCATTTTGTTGATGTAAAAACAGGTGAAATAAAAAATACTTACCTGCTTGAAGGTCGGGGCAAGCTTACCCCTGTAATTTTTAATGATGTTTTATATATTGGTTATGATAATGGAATTGTAAGAGCATATGAATTCAGCAATTAAAATAACTCAGGTTACTCAAGTTGACCACCTAAATTTAAAAACCGTTAAAACGGTTAACAAATTTGGTTCGTATTTTATTCTCAACGGGATTAATCCCGTTGAGAATAGGAAAAATAATACATATATCGTCCGTTTCAACGGTTTACCAAAATCAATTGTCATCTTAAGCAAAATAATTTTTTTGTGTGCACTGTTTTTAGGTAATGCGATGCACTCCTATGCACAGGATTGCAAAGGAACCCTGATTATTAATACTGACAGGAAAGAGTCTTTTATTTACTTGAATGATGAATTGATAGGCAGAGGGAATATCCAAATAGAGCTTGATGCAGGTGTATATAATATTGTTGTTAAAGAAGGCGATAATGCCTGGGGAAAA
>JAUSIA010000090.1 GCA_030648225.1 Ignavibacteria bacterium
CTCTGAATTTTATTTTAAAGTAAAATCTTATGGAGTTAAGATTGAACACTTTGATGTCGGCGGTGGAATAGGTGTAACATATAACAGCGAAAAATCATTCAGCGTTTCTGAATATGCTGAGAAGCTCATTCCAAAACTAAAAAAACTTAACTGTGAAATATTTTTTGAACCTGGAAGATTTCTTACAGCAAACGGTGGAATTTTAGTTACAAAAGTTTTATACAATAAAAAAAATAATTTAAAAAAATTTATAATTGTTGATGCTGCAATGAATGATCTTCTCCGCCCGAGTATTTATTCGGCATATCATCGCATTCAGCCGGTTGAGATTTCCAAATCAGATAAAGATATTGCTGCGGACATTGTTGGCCCTGTTTGTGAATCGGGAGATTTTTTTGCCAAAGACAGAACAATAACAAAAATAAGTTCAGGAAAATATCTGGCGATTATGTCAGCAGCTGCGTATGGTATGGTTATGTCATCAAATTATAATGCAAGAAGACGCCCGGCAGAAGTGATGGTTGATGGAGATAAATTTAAAATTATCAGAAGCAGGGAAACATATGATCATTTATTGTATGATGAAAAAATTATATGAAACGAAAAAACTTCATTAAAAAATTATCACTTGCTTCAGCAGCTTCTTTTCTTCCTTCAGAAAGGATTATTTCAAATTCTTCAAATGTTAATCAAAAAATAAAACCCAGGAGATTGAAAGAAGGGGACACAATTGCACTTGCCGCTCCCGGAAGTTACATCTCGGAAGAAGAACTTCAGGATTGTATAAAAAATCTTCAATCTCTCGGATTCAAATCTGTTTACAATGAATCAATCCTTTATAAAACCGGGTACTTTTCCGGAAATGATAAGCAGCGGGCAAAAGAGTTAATGGAAATGTTTTCCAGAGAAGATGTTGATGGAATTATGTGTGCACGCGGAGGGTATGGCTGTTCACGAATTCTGCCTCTGCTTGATTACGATGCTATAAAAAACAATCCCAAAGTTTTAATTGGTTATAGTGATGTAACTGCTTTGCTTTATGGAATTCATTCCAAAACAGGTTTGGTTTGTTTTCATGGTCCCGTGGGAATTTCTACTTTCAATGAATTCAGCACAAATTATTTTAAAGATGTTTTAATCTCTCCTCACGATAAGCTTGAACTCATCAGCAAGCCTGAAGAAAATAAACCTGAGCCTGTTACAATAACAAGCGGTAAAGCAGAAGGAGAGCTTATAGGAGGTAATTTATCTGTCGTTGTTTCATTAATCGGAACTGAATATGATGTTGATACAGAAAATAAAATTATCTTTCTTGAAGAAACAACTGAAGAACCATATAGAGTTGACAGGATGCTTACTCAAATGTTGATGTCAGGTAAGTTTGATAAAGCTGCAGGAATTGCTCTCGGTATTTTTGATAATTGTGAACCAAAAAAAGAAAATCCATCATTCAAAAATTCTTTTTCTCTAATGGAAGTTTTATTTGATAGGTTATCAGGTTTAGGAATACCTGTTGTTTATGGACTTTCTTTCGGACATATAAAAAATAAATTTACACTTCCATTCGGTATTAAAGTTGAATTGAATACAGATGAGAAAAAATTGACTCTGCTTGGAAAAGCTGTTATTTGAATATTGGTTTGTTTTGTTATTATTCCTACGGAGAGAAAATTTATCAATCCTGTACGAGGATTAAACATCAGGATCGGTAATCATTTTTCTATAATAATTAGACCTTTACGAGGTCGTTATAGACACTATATGGATGTAAATCAGAAAGAAAATAAATTTTAATGAAAAAACACCTTTTAATAATTTTTATTATTGTATCATTCTTTCTTTCAGGCTGCCTTACTTTTCACAGGATTTCTTATGAACTGAATCTTGAAGATGATCTGAAAGGAAAAGGAATAATAAAGATTTTTGATATTCGCTCAGATGCAGAAACTGATGAAGAATTTGAAGAAGATAAGAATACTCTTTTTGAATATACGCTTAAGAGTGAACAGTTTCTGACCGATATGCAGAATGAAGGAAAAGATATAACATCAAGAAGGCTTTATGTTAAAGATGATCTTCTTCATGGAGAGGCGAAATTTAATTTTGATGATATAAGAAAAGTTGAAGGAATCGCTTTTGAAGATGATTTCTATTACATAACTATGGAACTTGAAGACAGTATTTACTCAACTAACGGTGAAGTAATTTTTTCTGATGATTTTAAAAGAATTGTCTGGGATAAGAGCACCAAAACTTTACTCTTCGAAATGATAGCGACTGATTACGATGACAGTTATTACAAGCAGCTTGCACCTTTTTATAAAGAAGAAAATTAATGTACGTTGAATTAGTTTTCCCTCTTCCTTTCAGAAATACTTTTTCATATTCTGTTCCGAAAACATTAGAACCTCTTGCAAAGCCGTGCGTGCGTGCAGTTGCTCCATTCGGTAAAAGAACTCTTACCGGCTTTATAATTTCAGTTTCATCTTCTATCCCGCAGGGCGGGATTAAAGAAAAAATAAAACCTCTGGATGATATTCTTGATTTAAAACCAATCTTTACACAAAAATCTCTCGAATTTTATAAATGGCTGGCGGATTATTATCTCTCTTCTTTAGGAGAAGCACTAAAACTTGCTGTGCCTTACGGACTTGATATTGAATCTAAAAGAAAATTAATAAGCGATACAAATTTTGCTGCAAGTCTTCTTGAGAAAGAAAAAGATAAAGCTTCATTAAAATCAAAAATTCTTAAAATCCTTTCTGAAAAAGAAGAGATAAACTTTCCTCACCTTCAAAGACTTGTTCAGAAGAAAAATATTTATTCAACATTAAGCGGACTTGAAAAGCAGGGAGTTGTTACAATCCTTAATGAAATTGCTGGTGCAAAAGTAAAGATTAAAAAAGCAAAATATGTTAAGCTGGCAAAACCCATTGGAGAAATTTATTCTCATTTTCCTGA
>JAUSIA010000103.1 GCA_030648225.1 Ignavibacteria bacterium
AGTACAGAAAACTTGAAAAGAATATCCAGGATACACTTTCAAAAGCACAGGAATCATCATCGAGATCAATCGAGTCTGCAAAAAAACAGGCAAACCTGGTGATTCAGGTAGCTGAGCTAAAAGCACAGCGGATTCTTGAAAAAGCAAAAGAGAGTGCAAATGATGTTAGGAATGCTGTCATTCAGTTAAGAGAAGAGAAACTGACAATTATATCCAAGCTTAAAGCAATTATAAATTCTCAGGCCCATCTTCTTGAAATGAAAGTTGAAAATGCTGTAAAAGAAGATGAACCAATTAAGACAATTGAAAAAAGCAGCAAGGTTAACATTGATGTTGATGATATTGCGGATAAATTATAGTTATGGAAAACTTGCTGAAGAAAATAGAAGAGACTTTAGATGTAATAAAAAAACATACTAAGGATAATTACTCCGTCGGAATTATTCTTGGAACTGGTCTTGGTGGATTAGTTAAAGAAATTGATATTGAGCATGAAATAGATTACGCTGAGCTCCCTCATTTTCCTTTATCAACAGTTGAATCGCATAAGGGAAAATTAATTTTTGGAACGATCAATGGGAAAAAAGTTGTGGCAATGCAAGGCAGATTTCATTATTACGAAGGATATACAATGCAGCAGATTGTTTATCCTGTTAGGGTAATGAAATTTCTTGGCGTAAAAACTCTTCTGGTTTCAAATGCCTGCGGCGGAATGAATCCTCTTTTCAGAAGAGGTGATGTTATGATTATGTCTGATCACATAAATCTTCTTGGAGATAATCCTCTCATCGGAAAAAACTATGATGAGCTTGGACCAAGATTTCCCGATATGAGTGAAGCTTACAGCCAGGAATTAATTAATCTTGCAGAAGAAATTGCACTTGAAAATAAAATTAAAGTTCAAAAGGGAGTTTATGTTGCTGTTCCCGGTCCTAATCTTGAAACAAGAGCCGAGTACAGATTTTTAAGAGGGATTGGTGCTGATGTTGTTGGTATGTCTACTATTCCTGAAAATATTGCTGCAAACCATATGGGAATGAAAGTGCTGGGCTTCAGCATTATAACGGATGAATGTTTTCCTGAATCTTTAAAACCTGTTAATGTCGCAGAGATTATTTCTGCTGCAATGGAAGCAGAACCAAAAATGACTTTGATTATGAAAGAAGTTATTAAGAGGATATAAAATGTTTAAGAAAAAATTATATAATTATGTTTTTCCTCTTTTACTTGGCACATTGATGTTTGCATCGAACTTCATGAATACTGATCTTTTTAATTTTGGTGATAATAACTTTGCTGTCTGGTTTGTGCTTTCAGTTTTATGTTTTGCAGTTGGCTGGTACATAAATAAAAGTATTGGATGGAGAACTGGTGGTAAAATAGTTTTTTCGCTTATAATTGCCGCAACATTTGTAAGCATTCTAATAATAACTTTCTTCAGAGAGTATTTTTCTGCCAACGAATTACTAACTGAAAATATTATTCTCTACAGCCTTAGAAATATTACTCTCGGCGCAATGGCATTATTTGGAATGGCAGTTGCTGAAGTTATAACTATTGAAAGGAGTCTTCTCGTTTTCCAGGAGAAACAAAAGATTTATGAAGAGATGCTTCAAGAAGCAAAGAAAGAAGCTGAGCTTACAATTAAAGAAGCAAGGATAGAAGCAAAGCGGATTATTAATGATGCTGAAATTACTGCAAAAGATATTACACTTAAAAAAAATAGAATCGAACGTGAGCTTAAAGAATTTATACAGGCTGAGAAAGAGTTGATAAAAAAATATGAGAATGTTTAAGTATTAATAAAGATGATGTTCAAACAAAATTTAGAAAAAATAAATTATCCTGAAACAGAGCTAAAAATTTTAGAGTTCTGGGAGAAGAATAAGATTTTTGAAAAGAGCATTTCCTCAAGGAATGAAAGTAAGACCTTTACTTTTTATGAAGGACCTCCAACTGCAAACGGAAAACCGGGAATTCATCATGTAATGTCAAGAGCATTGAAAGATCTCGTCTGCCGTTATAAAACTTTGCAGGGATACAGGGTTGAGAGAAAGGGAGGGTGGGATACTCATGGTCTTCCTGTAGAAATTGAAGTTGAAAAGAAATTAGGTATCAAGCATAAGAGTGAAGTTATTGAATATGGAGTAGAAAAATATAATAGGGCTTGCCGCGATTCTGTGTTTGAATACCTTAACCTCTGGGAAAAGATGACCAAACGAATGGGCTACTGGGTTGATCTGGAATCTGCTTATATCACTTTAAAAAATGAATATATTGAATCTGTCTGGTGGGCTTTAAAAACTTTATTTGATAAGGGGTTTATTTATAAAGATTATAAAATTGTTCCTCAGGATCCCAAATCTGAAACAGTCCTTTCATCTCACGAACTTGCACTTGGTTACAGGGAAACTAAAGATCCATCTGTATATGTTCTTTTTAAGATTAAAAATTCTGATGAGCATTTTCTTGTCTGGACAACAACTCCCTGGACACTTATCTCAAACGTTGCTCTTGCTGTTGGCGCTGATGTTGATTATGTCAAAATCAAGCACAATGACAAAAAAATTATTCTTGCAAAAGAAAGACTTTCTGTTATTGAAGGAGAATATGAAATTCTCTCAGAGATGAAAGGAAAAGAGCTTGAGAGAATTGAATATGAACAGCTATTACAATATATCACTCCTGATAAAAAAGCATTTTATGTTACGCTTGGTGATTTTGTAAGCACGGAAGATGGTTCGGGGATTGTTCATATGGCTCCCGCATTTGGGCAGGATGACTATGAGCTTTCAAAAAAATATAATCTTCCTATGCTTCAACCGGTTACAAGAGGAGGTTTATTTACAGATGATGTAACTGATTTTGCAGGCAAGTTTGTTAAAGACGCAGATAACGATATTATTGCAAAACTTAAGAAGGAAGGAAAGCTTTTTAAGAAAGAAACTATCATTCACTCTTATCCATTTAGCTGGCGGCATGAGAATGTACCTGTAATTTATTATGCACGCGAATCATGGTTTATCAGGACAACTTCTGTTGCCGACAGAATGATTGAACTGAACAAAACTATTAATTGGCAGCCACCTGAGGTTGGTTCTGGTAGATTTGGAAACTGGCTGGAAGAAAATAAAGACTGGGCACTTTCCCGCGACAGGTTCTGGGCAACACCACTTCCAATTTGGGTTAGTGAAGATGGTGATGTTTTTGCAATAGGAAGTATAGAAGAATTGAAGGAAGGTTTTATTGAAGAGAATGGAGAGAGAATTTCTGTTCGCAATGTAAAAGAGATTGATCTTCACAAGCCATTTGTTGATAAAATATTATTTGAAAGAAACGGAAAGATATATAAAAGAACTTCTGAAGTGATTGACGTTTGGTTTGATTCAGGTGCGATGCCTTTTGCACAGTATCATTATCCTTTCGAGAACAAAGAGCTTTTTGAAAAGAAATTTTTCCCTGCAGATTTTATCTGTGAAGGAATAGATCAGACACGAGGATGGTTTTATACACTTCATGCAATTTCAACAATGTTATTTGATAATGTTGCATATAAAAATATTATTGTAAATGAATTAATCCTTGATAAAAAAGGATTGAAGATGTCGAAATCCCGCGGCAACACGGTTGATCCTTTTATTCTGTTTGATAAATATGGAGCCGATGCAACAAGATGGTATCTGGTTACAAACAGTCCACCCTGGAAGACAACACTTTTTGATGAAGAAGCTCTTGCTGAAAGCCAGAGAAAGTTTTTTGGAACTCTCCTGAATTCTTATTCATTTTTAGCTCTTTATGCTAATATTGATAAGTTCATTTTTAAGGAAGAACTGGTTTCCTATGAAAAAAGACCAGAGATAGACAGATGGATAATTTCTAAATTAAACTCACTTGTTGCTGAATATACTGAGTTAATGAATGCATATGATATTACCAAAGCTGCAAGGGCAATTTCAGATTTTACAATTGATCACCTTTCAAACTGGTATGTAAGAAGATGCAGAAGACGTTTCTGGAAAT
>JAUSIA010000110.1 GCA_030648225.1 Ignavibacteria bacterium
TGATGCTCCAAGAATTCTTTTGGTTTCTGCTTCATAAATTATCTTACCAAAAACTTTTTCACTTCCGGGCATTACGGTTACACGATTATATGCAGTATCAGTTTCTGCTTTAAATTTGAATTTATTTTCTTTTGCCTCAGAAGAAGATAAACCAACGCTAATAAAAAATTTATCCCAAAGCTTTACTGAAATATTTTTTACCACAGGGTTAACCCGTTTATTTCTGCCAGCAGCATTTTCTCCGGCAATGTGCGCATAATCATGAGAAATTGTAGCAAGAGGAAGATAAAAAGGTTGTTTGGTTACCTCATTCAAAATTTCGATACAATCTCCTGCTGCATATATATGTGGATCAGAAGTTTTAAGCGTAGCATCAACCCTGATGCCGCCATATTCACCTATCTCCAGTTTAGCATTTTTTGCCAGATCAGAATTTGGAAGAAAACCGATAGAAACTATAACCATGTCTGCTTCAATTATTCTTCCTTCAACATTTATGCTTTCAACTTTATCATCAGTATAATTTGGTTTAAGATTTATTACACCGCCAAAAAATCTAATGTTATTTTTTGTCAGGATATCTTCAATCAGTAATTGAATTTCAGGTTCAGCAAAAGGTAAAGGATGATTTTCTTTTTCTATTACAGTAACAATAAATCCTTTCGAACTTAAAACATCAGCAGTTTCAAGTCCAATGTAACCTGAACCAATAACTGATATATTTCTTACCTCATTTGCATGGAGATATTCCTTTACTTTTAAAAGGTTCGCTATATTTTTAAGAGTAAATAAATTCTTTGCTGGTAATGAGAATTGTTTTAATGATTTTGGCTTTGCACCGGTTGCTATAATCAGCTTATCATATTTATAGAAATGAGTTGTACCGTTATAAAGATCGAACACTTTAATTTCTTTTTCTTTCCTGTTAATCTCCTCAACTCTGTGTTTTATATAAACATCAACACCTTTTTTTTCTCTGAAAGATTTAGAATCAAAGAAAAGTAAATCCTTATAGCTTTTTATATCACCCGAAAGAACATATGGAATTTCACAAGTCCCGGTTGAGATATATTCATCAGCTTCAAACATTCTAACGTGAGCATCCGGATTAGTTCTTTTTGCTTTTGCAGCAGCAGCAGGTCCTGCAGCATTTCCACCAATTACGATTATTTCTCCTGGTTTAATCATTTGATTTTGAAAACCATAGTAAAAGATACTCCTTCAAAACCAAAGTGTTTCCTTATATTCTTCTCAAGAAATCTTTTATAGTTATCCGGAATATTTTTAGGATGACTTGCAGAGAAAATGAAAACCGGGTAATGCTCGCCGCCCTGAGTTATATATTTTATCTTTACTTCTTTTCCTGTACCTGTTGAGGGTGGGGGATTTCTTTCAATTTCAGGGAGAAGAATATTATTCAGTGTGCTTGTAGGAATTTTCTTTTTTCTCTCATCACTAACTTTAATGCTTAAATCAATCAGCTTATATATTCTCTGTTTGGTTAAAGCTGAAATAAAAATAACCGGTGCATAATCAATTGAACCCATTTTCTCTTTTATTGCTCTCTCATACTGAACAGCAGTATTAGTTTCTTTTTCAACAAGATCCCACTTATTTACTGCAAGTATTAAACCTTTTCTTCTTCTTACAGCTTCATCAACAATTTTCTGATCCTGTTTTTCAAGTCCTGTTTCGGCATCAATTAAAACTACTACAACGTCGCATTCTCCGATTGTTTTAAGGGCACGGATCGTAGAAAAGAATTCAATGCTCTCTTGAACTCTTGCCTTTTTCCGAAGTCCGGCAGTATCAATAAGAATAATTTCTTCTCCATAATATTTCAGGATTGAATCAACACTGTCTCTTGTTGTTCCGGGCATTTCTGTTACAATGCTTCTATCATATCCTAACAAAGAATTTGTAAGAGATGATTTACCAACATTAGGTCTTCCTACAACTGCAATCTTTAATCTTGGGTCGGCTGTTTCTTCTTTTGCTGCTTGAAAGTCCGAAGTTATTACATCAAGAAAATCCCCTGTCTTCCTGCCAATAAGAGCAGATACATCATAAACTTCAGAAACACCAAGCTGATAAAATTCTGACACTGCAGCTTCAAAGGTTTCTGAATCAACTTTGTTTACGAGTAAATAAAAATGCCGTTTCGAAGTTCTCAATATATTGGCTATTTCAATATCAATGGGATTGATGCCTGTCCTTACATCAACTATAAAAATAATTGCATCTGCTTCAGCAATAGCAATCTCCACCTGCTCACGTATTGCTCTTTCAAAGAGATCCGTTGAATTTGGAACATAACCACCTGTATCAATAAGTTTAAACTCTTTCCCATTCCACTCTACTTCTCCATAGTTACGATCGCGGGTAACGCCGCTTATACCATCAACAATTGCTTCTCTTTTTCCAACAAGGCGGTTAAACAATGTTGATTTACCTACATTTGGTCTGCCTACTATTACAACAACTGGTGTTTTCATAATGAAAAGATAAAAACTTAAGGTTTAGAAATGAAATTTAAGGAGTCACAAGACAGGTCACAGAAATAACTCATTCAATTGTCAAATTGTTTAATTGTCTAATTGCTCTTGAATAATTATAGCCCTATTTATAAAACAATTTGACAATTAAGCAATTAAACAATTCATCCTTAAAAATTAAAAGATACTTTTACAGTAGGAACTAACTCCATCCTATCAGCAAAATAAACTTCCTCCATTCTCATTTTAACAGCAAGAGAATTATTATAATCTATTGTTGTCCACACAGCATCAAGAGCAGAAAGAAAATGATTAATATAAATTCCTATTACAGCTTTGGAGGCAACATTATAATAATCATTTGCTTTGCCCCGTTCACCTGCGTAATAAAGGAAATTCGGAGAAATTGGCTCATTGGAAATTTGGTCTGTGGGAAAATCATTCCAACCGGGAGAGAATTGATGGTACTTTCCAATCATTTCATAATACTGCTGTTCTCCATGCAGATAAAGCTTATGTGAACCAGTTTCATTTTCATTAAGTAAGCTCCAGTTAACTCTTTCCCATGGAGGAAGTGACTGGTCATCACTCGTAATTATTCCGGGATCATTACCACTTAACTTATGCTCAATTATCCATTCAGCATATTTTACAACACTCCAATGATGATCAGGATTTTTATAATCATCGGCATAGTTTTGAAACTTTTCTGTCTGGTCATTCCCCTTATTATCATAAATAACTGCTGTAGTTATAACTGCGGCTTCAATTGCTAAAAAGATAGCAGCTCTCCAATAATTCTCAGAATAAATTTCTCCTGCACCTGGCACTACGAGTGAGAATAATCCTGCAAGGAAAGGAGATTTTTTGTTCTCGCTTTGAAATTTTATCTGAGGAAGAGATTCGAGATTACCATCTTCAAATAAGATTTTGGAATCAGTATACAAATTACCTGTAAGATTAATTTCAGATGACTGAGCTTTAACCGGAGGGATTAAGATTATGAGTATGAGCACGATTAAGAAGTTAAATTTGTAATTCATATTATACTCTTTAATAATTTTAATTTCTTTATGCACAGATTACTAATCTGTGCTACGAATTCATTCCCGGGTTAGGGAGAGACTAAATATCAAATCCAAATAAAATTCCTCCATAAAACTGCCATTCCTTTCCATAGGTAATTGATTCGTTATTAATTATTCTTTCAAACTTATCAAACCCATAGGCTGCATTTAAGAAAATACTTGTGGGGAAAAGATAATAAGAACTCATCTGGATTCTTAATTCTGCACCTGCGCCTTTTTTAAATGAATTTAGTTCTGGAATTTTTCCTGTCCAGGCATTTCCGAGATCTCCATAAACAGAAAAATAAATTTTATCAAGATAAAGATGTCCGGCCCGTGCATCAATATTTCTGAAGAGTGGTAACCTGTAAGTAAGATTAACCCATGCAATTTCATTTCCGCTTATTGCATAAAAAGGATACGACTTCATTCCAATCAAACCGCCAAGATAGAAATCAAAAAAATCAGGAACTGCCGGACCCAAAATTGAACCGCCCCTTAACTGTGCAGTTATTGTATGATTTGCCCAGAGAGGGAAATGAAGTTTTGAATTCAACTCTAACCTGTGAAAATTAAAATCATTATAACTTGGTTTTAATAATCCATCTTCAACAACATACTCCCCTTCGGAGTTAAATTTATTGAACTCATAATTATATGTTACTTCCACCTCAGCACCTACAGGATTTATCTCTGCATCAACATAAGGAAGCATAGCATCAAAAGTATATTTCAACTGAAAGTTCCTGCCGATTAAATATGTATCATCTGTTGTAGGATATAAACCAATATCATTAGGTAAAAAGAAACTTCCCAGAGCAGCAGAATACCGGCTGAAAATAAATCTGAATTCAAGATTTTGATTTCGGGAAAAGATTCTGTGTTTTGCCACAAAATCAACTTCAAAAAGATTATATGTAACATCTGTAGGAATTATATAATCATATTGAGTAACTCCAGAGGTATCAATATATTCACCAAACCTTATATCAACATCAGCCTTTCTGCTTATATTATAAAGCTCAAGAGAAAGTTCTGGTTTTATTCCCAGATCAAAAAGTAAAGGAAGTTTATTCCTGTAATCAAAAATGAGGAAGAGGTCTCTTTCAAGTCTTGAATTAATTGAACCGCCGGCAAACAAAGCATACCTGTTCAGCATGTCGCTTGAAGTAACAAGCAGCCCGGGTTTTAACTTCTCAAGAAATTTATTTGAAGTATTGTAATTATCATATCTGATAAAAGGAAAGAAAGTAAGCTTTGAAAAAACACCGCCATAAGATTTTTCTTCATAATCAGGAGTATCATAGTCGTTAAAGTTTTTTAACCTGTTTATATTCAAAGCCGCTACATCACCATTAGTTGAATAAACATCAAGAGGAGGATTATTCAGCCAGATATAGTCTTTCCCGGCAATTACTTTTTTCTGCTGCTCGGGAATAACATGAAATATTTTATATCCTGCCGAAGTATAACCTGCATAAAGAATATCCCCGTTATGAGAAACAGAAGGCATAAATGCACTGCCAAGAACATTTGTAAGCTGGGTTGTTTGCCTGGTATTAAAATCGTACTTGTAAATATTAAAGATTCCTGTCTTATCTGATGCATAAATAAGATTTCCATTTTTATCAATTACAGGATTTCTTTCATCAGCATTTGTGGAGATTATTTCCCGGTAACCTGTTCCATCCTGATTAATTCTTACTATATCTCTTGTATGATGATATGAATAATCAAAAACTATGTAAGAATCATCATTTGAGAATTTAGGATTATAAACCTGCTCACCATTATTAAAAGACGTAAGTTGTTTAACTCCACCCACAACTAAATTACTATCAATATTAACTAAACCAAGATTTGTTGTCCCATCTTTCTGGAAAAGAAAAACAATTTTCTTCCCATCATTTGAAACTGAAGGCTGGTTTGCACGAAGATTATGTGTTAAGCGGGTTTCTTCTTCTTTATCAATATCATAAATATAAAGATCATGAACATTATACCAGCTTGGGTTATCATCACTTAGTTTCGCATATATAATTTTATTTTCTCCAGGGACCCAATCAATAGTTGAACGTACATTCCCAACAAGCATCTTTTCTTCTTTAGTTCCAAAATCATAAAGATAAATTCCGGATAAACCAAAATAATCCGCTGTTTTGTTTGAGATGTAAATAAACTTTGAACCATTTTCCGAGAATACCGGATAGAAATTTCCAAAGCCTTCTTTTACCAATGTATCCCCGGTAATAAGATTTGTTCTCAGTTCAGTTGTTCTATCTGCATAACTCTTAGTTACAAAGTCTTTCCATTCCTGATAAATTTCATTACCATCTTTTCCAAGAGCATCTTCAAAGGCAGCATCAATTGTAAAATTCCAGAAATTGCCGAGAGCTTTACTAATTTCGGCAAGCTTTTTTTCTCCATACTTCTGAGCAATATATCTTGTAAGTGCAAAACCGGAATTATAAACAGATTCATTTCCAAGACTTGTTTTACCAAATACTCCCATCTGATTCCAGCTAAGCAAATTTCCATCAAGAGCATAAGAGCGGAGAATCATATCCCTGTGAGTATCCCATTGATCATAATCGAATTCTTTTCTCATGTACTGAGCAGTTCCTTCTGCAAACCAGGCAGGAATATTTATAGTTGCAAGAGGATATGAAACTATAAAATTGGGAAACCCATAAAGAATATCAGGTCTTCTTTCATCTTCATAATTAAGAACCTGAAGAAAGACTGCAGGTAAACCTCTCGATGATTTCATAGAAGCCTGGATCTGAACCATATGAGTGAACTCGTGTGAGATTACATTACGGAGCCAGTTGCGAGTTCCGCGAAGATCAAAATCGAGAGCACTTGTCCATATTTCAATCTTGTTATCAAAAAAGTAAGTAGCACCATTTGAATAATCATCAATATCTTTTATTACATAGTGAACAACTTCCGGCTCATAACCATAAAGGGAACAAATCGGCTCCCAGACTTCATCAGCTATTTTGGCAACAACTTTTGCAGTTCTTTCAGCACCTTCATGGTAATGAACTTCAACATATTCACCTTTAATTGTGTACCAGTCAAGCTCAGGATGAAATTCTGTGAATTGTGGAAATGAATAACCTGAAATCATAATCAGGAAAAAAAATATTTTGTAAAACTTCATAAAAGAAATTAAAAGATGATTGGGTTTTAATCGTTATAAAAAATTTTGCCTAAGTTATCAGAGAGAAAGGGAATGAATTAGTTTGCTCAAATTCATCGCCTAATTTTTATTAATTAATAAACCGTTGAAACGGTTATAAAAAAAGTAGGTTTTTTACCAGCCCACGACTTAAGTCGTGGGTTAATAAGAATAAAATAAAAAATGCGAACCGTTTTAACGGTTTATAAGAGCAAGCAGCCAACCTGAATTATTTTATTACTGCAATCTTAATTATTTTATTCTCACTTTTACCGCTTGTACCTGTAGCTTCAACTCTTGCAAGATAAACTCCACTTTGTATATCATTTACACTCCACTCAGTTTCATTATCAAATCCACCAAGTGCATTGTCGTTCAATTCATCAACCAGCCCGCCTGCAAGATCAAAAATTTTGATATTCACTTTTGCATCTTCAGAAACATAGTAGCGAATCAAAGTTGTATTCTCATAAACAGGGTTAGGATAATTGTAAACCCTGCTTCCGGGAAGGAATTCATTTACAAAGTTTGCAGAAGATGCTGCACCCAAAAATGTTGTATTCTGGTTATTGCCATTTTCTTCTGCCCATTCAACCTTCCCTAAAGTTGACCCAATGTTCCATTCATAAAAATTGTTTTCACTGTTTAATGCGGCTAAAGAAATTTTTCCTCTGTCATTAAAAATAACAGGAGTTGAAGATGACTGAGAGCCAATCGAAAGCGGAAATCCATTTACAAGTCTTCCTGTTGCTCCATCAACGGCAAATATTCTTCCATCAATTGTTAAAGAGATTATTTCAGAGTTAGCAGTTCCTTCAAAGTCGGCAGCAACAGGTGTGCCCGCAAAACCTAATTCCAAAGGATCAGTAAAAGGAAAATTTTCTGCCGAAGCTCCTTCTAAATTAACTGCTTCAAGTTTATCTCCATTATTGAAAACTATATAATTTTCTCCATCTTGTTTTAAATCTGCTAAAGCAAAAGATTTTATCTGCTCTGATGTATTTATCTCAAATTCACTTAAAAGATTACCATCTTTTATTACATAAAATTTGTTTCTATATGTTAATACAATTGAAACATCTTCACCATTTTTATTTTTGGTAATTGCAATATCAATTGGCTCCTCAGAAGTAAATGAAAAAGTTTTGCCATTACTATCCTGAAAAAGAGGAAATGGGGATAGAGGTATTGTTAAAATCTTAGACTGGGCAATAAAAGAAAAATAAGATCCGTTAGTTGCTACCTTTTTTATGATGAGCGATGTATCAACTTCAAAAGAAGAAACAAAAGATGGATTAGAAGGTGGGCGGCTTTCCAAAGCATAAGTCAGAATTTTTCCTCTTTCGGTTCCAACTAAAATCTGCCGCTGCTCTGTTGCAGTTATTCTTAGAACTGGAGAGGCAGTTATGTTTTCTCCAACATTTACGGAAGTGGAATCAGAAAGTACGCCATCATTTGCATAAACATTAAGAAAAATATGATAAGCTCCAACAACAAATTCAGCTCCAATAAAGAAAGTTGATGCAGTTTTAAATTGCGAGAAATTGAATGAAGTATCAGTTACATCACCTAAATTATTCACTCTATACAAATTACCATCTGAGGTAAGATAAAAAGCAAAATCATTTCCATTTTGAAAAAGATTTAATTTATTCTCTGTTGATTGAAATGGTAACTGAGATGAGATGATTGGCTTAATTACTGAATCTCCATAGCTAAGGTTAAAGCTCATCCTGTTATTTTTAGGAGAGAAGTTGGAAAAAGTTATAAGGCTGTTTGCATCCGAGTTTGTATTTGTATTTGGTCTTGTATCTTTTGAGAACCTGTTCTCAAATAAATCTGCAGGATTATTGGCATACCAGGAATCTTCAACAAAACCTTCGCCAATTATTTCATCTCCAAAAACAGTGAAAAATCTCTCACCAATATCCTGCACACCATCTGCTTCTTCTACATCTACACCACGGTTGTCCTTATCAACATTAATTTTATTCTCTTCTAATTTTTCACTTATTACTTTTTCATCAATATGCCAGATTACAATTCCACCTCCAGGGATTGGATCATAAATATCATCACCCACACTTCTTGTATTCGGAATCGCCCAGTCAAACTCATCAACATCTATAACGACACCAGGAATTGAATCAACAGCAAAACTTTGAAAGCCGGTTGTATCTTTTGTAAAATTTTTAGTTCTTGTTTCACCATTAACAATATAAGTTACAGTTGCACCGTTGGAATTTGCATCACGTATCCGGTTCTCAACAAGAAAATATTCAGATGAATTAATCGGGACTTTAAGAATAACAGTATCACCAATTGATGCTGCATTTTTTGTAATAATATTAATATTGAAATCGCCCGGCTCTATTGTAACCGGTTCATCCAAGCCAAGATAAATTTTTTCCCAGGCAGATGGTTCCGGAGGAAAAGTCCCGCTGTATGCAAAGATTGCCTGTCCATCCATTAAACCAAACCTGCCGATTGCACTTAAACCGGTTTCAGTATTAAAAAGATCGGGTAAGCCTAAATGGCTGGCTACACTTGCAGCCAGTAATCCATTAATAGATAGCTGAAACAGAACTGTACCACCAAAAGTTGAGACTTCCCTGCTTTCTGTTTCGGGAATTATCATAGAATTATATTCTACATCTCTATTAATGGGAAAACCGGTAAGATCATTATTAAAAATCTCCCGCAGAGCTTTATCGCCAAGATAAACTGAGGGCAGATCTCTTTCATTTCCTAAACTTCCGGGAAGTGAAACATCTCTTCCTACTCCTGCATGGAAAATTGTAAAGATATCATACTCACTAAAATTAAAACCTGGGTACATTGAACTTGCAGTTGTCCAAACTTCCTTTGCAAAATTTCCTGTGGGAGTAAAATTATCTGAGCCGGGTTCAGGTGCATAATTTCTCATTGTTTGAGAAACTGAAAAAGTATCGGGCAAGATGAAATACTCGATATGAACCTGTCCTCTTGAAACTTTACTAAAATAATTCTTTACAAATTCAAGATGAGATTCGAAATAAGATTTATCGTGAGGTAAAGGATCGAGTATTGAATTTCCATAATTCTGGCTATAGATGCTACCGAACTTTCCATTTCCAAATGTAGCACCATCCCTGTCTTCCTGGAAGTTTACCATAATTCCAAGAATCCGGATAGTATCATTAGCCGAAGAAATTCTGTTGGTATTTTCAGGGAAAGGATTAATCTTTTCCCGATTGAATCGGGATGTTCCACCAAAAAAAGTTTGGGCAGTTAAACTGCCCATATTTAATAATACAAGAGAT
>JAUSIA010000128.1 GCA_030648225.1 Ignavibacteria bacterium
TTTTCATAATCGCGCAAAATGGTTAACCATTTTGCAGTCATAACGTTCATTGTAGAATTGTTCATAGTAACACCAAGTTATAATCAATAATATAACTCCGTGTTACCGAAATACTGAAGAGTTACACTACCGGCAGGCAGGTAGAAAATTCTTCTGATTTTTTAACCATTCTTTAATTCAAATAAATTCATCCTTAAAATGCCCTGCTATTTAAGCTCTTGCGATGAACAATATGAGAGCTTAAGATGGAATAGTTTTTGCAAAACTGTTCTGTTTTGGTTCTTTATCCATAAGAGTATTGTGTCATTTCCAACAGCCACTATGATTTTGTTCAATGAATTTAAACAAATAATCATTTAGCAACAGGATTTTTATTTAGATGAGTGATTCCGAAGAAAAAAATAATTCATTCATAAAAGAAATAATTGAGCTGCGTGATACAGTTCAGAAGCTCTCAAATAATCATCTCTTTACACAGGTATATGGTAATTTACTGAAAGACCTCACCTCCCTTTTGAATAAAGTTGAGTGTTCGTATCAGAATTTCAATTTATTATCCGAAGCTTCTATGGATATTGTTTTTCGGGCTTCATTAACCGGAAAAATTATTCTTGCAAGCAAATCCTGTAAAGAAATTCTTGGTTACGAACAGGACGAGTTTATAGGCAAATCACTTTATGAAATTTTTAAAGTAAATAAGAAAAGAAATAAAGTTGAATTAAAAGATCTTCTTTCTAATGCAGAGGAAACTTCTTCTGTCACTGGCAGCATAGTAAATAAGAATGGATATGAAGTACCTGTTGAAATTCAGGGCAAAATTGTTCAGTTAGAAGATGAAAAAATCTTCCAGGGTATAATCAGAAACATAAGCGATTATATTCAGACTCAGATTCAGTTAGCTTCATCGGAAAATACTTTCAGGAAAATCTGGGAAGAATCTCTTGATGGAATGAGACTGACTGATGAAAATGGAATTATCCTTATGTGCAATAAAGCTTTTGCAGATATGGCAGAAAAAAAGAAATTTGAAATAGAGCAATTTCCTTTTACAGTTATTTATGATAACTCTTATAAGGAAGAGCTTTTGAATAAATATAAATCGGATTTTAAAAACAGATCATTCAAATCAAAGCTGGAGCTAAGCTTTAAACTCTGGAATGGAAAGCAGGCTGATTTTGAAATATCAAATACCTTTATTGAGATTGAAGACAAATCTCTTTTGCTAAGTATTTTCAGGGATGTTACTGAGAGAAATAAAAATGCACATCTTCTTGTTAAAAAAGATTTGCTTCTACAGGGCATTGCAGAAGCTTCAAAGTCTTTAATATTTACAAACGATGAAGAGCAAGGATTTAATACTGCTTTAAGAATACTTGGAACTGCTGCAGAAGTTGACAGAACATATATTTGTAAACACCAGGTTAATGATGAAACCGATGAAATGTTTATGAGCCTGATTTATGAATGGACTGCTGATTCAATTGAAGCTCAGATTGAAAACCAGATGTTGAAGAAACTTTCCTATTCAAGATTTTCAACTTTAGATTTTTATGAAAAACTCTCATCCGGCAATACTCTTAAATTTATCATTAAAGATCTATCTCCCAACGAGCAAAAAGTATTTGTTGATCAGAATATAAAATCAATCCTTGTTGTTCCGATAATTATAGATGGCGTTTACTGGGGATTTATTGGATTTGATGATTGCACAACCAGCAGAGAATGGAATTTAAATGAGGAATCTTTACTTGTTGCTATGTCTTCATCATTAGGTGCAGTACTAAAGAGAAACCAGGTACAGGAAGAACTGCTCAAAAAGAATAAGGCTCTAGACGAAGCAGTTATAAAAGCTGAAAAAGCAGATAAAGCAAAAAGTGAATTTCTTGCTTTTATGAGTCATGAAATACGAACACCTATGAATGGTGTTATTGGTATGATTGGACTTCTTCAGGAAACAAAGTTAAATAAAGAACAGCAGGAATATCTGGACATAATCCGTTTGAGCGGAGATCAGCTTATGGTTGTTATAAATGATATTCTTGATTTTTCAAAAGTAGAATCCGGCATGCTCGACCTGGAAAAGAAACCCTTTGACTTACGGGATTGTATTGAAGATTCTCTTGATATTTTTGCTTCAAAAGCTGCAGAAAAGAAAATTGATCTTGCTTATCTTATAGAAAATAACACCCCGGTTACTATTAGTGCAGATGTAACAAGATTACGGCAAATACTCACAAACCTTTTAAGTAATGCTGTCAAATTCACAGATAAAGGTGAAGTGTTTATCTCTGTTTCTGCACAAATAATTAATAAAACAAAACATGAGATATTAATCTCTGTTAAAGATACAGGAAAAGGTATAGCTAAAGATAAACTTCAAAATCTCTTTCAGGCATTTAATCAGCTTGATGCTTCAACATTCCATGAATATGGAGGAAGCGGATTAGGTCTTGCTATCAGTAGAAAGCTTGCTGAATTAATGGGTGGAAAAATGTGGGTTGAGAGTGAAGCTGGAAAAGGAACAACATTTTATTTTACAATTATTGCCGATTCTGTTTCTTCAATTTCAAAAGTTTATCTTCGCGGACAGACTCAACAGTTAAAAGATAAAAAAATTCTTATTATTGATGATAATGAAACTAACAGAAAAATTTTAACTTCTCAGGTAGAAAACTGGGGAATGAAATGCAAGAGTACTGATAATCCTTCTATTGGTTTAAACTGGTTAAGAAATGGTGAAGTGTTCGATATAGCAATTCTTGATTATAATATGCCTCAGATGAATGGAATGACTCTTTCCTCTGAAATAAAAAAGATTGAAAGCTGCAAAGATTTGCCAATAATTATCCTTACTTCATTCGGTAAACAGGAAACTCTTTCTTCCGGAGATATGAGCAATGTTGCATCAGTTATAACTAAACCTATAAAACATTCGCAGCTCCAGGAACATATTATTCAGCATCTCAATAATGTAAATAAAAAGCCGGATGCAAAACCATCAAATGAGAATAAGGATAAACCTGATGAAACCAGTAAGAAATATCCTCTTAACATTCTTTTGGGAGAAGATAATATTGTTAATCGAAAAGTAACTAAAAGAATTCTTGAAAGACTTGGCTATGAAATTGATATAGCTGCAACAGGTAAAGAAGTTTTTAATGCTGCTAAAAACAGAAAATATGATCTTATCCTGATGGATATTAATATGCCTGAATTAAATGGTTATGAAGCATCAAAATTAATAAGGCAGGAATTAAGTAAAGAAAATCAGCCGGTTATAATTGCAATGACCGCAAGTTCTTTGCAGGAAAGCAAAAATGATTTTGAAAACTCCGGTATGAATGATTTTATTGAAAAACCTGTAAACTACGATGAGATGAAAAAAATTGTTTCTAAGTGGAGTGAAAATATTAATGGTAAAAAACATAATGAATTCTTTCACAAAAAAGGAGCCTCTTCAATGATTGATTTTCAAAAAATAATATCTATGCATGATATACAAACTGATGAAGATGTTAATTTCCTTAAAGAATTAATTGATACGTACATAGCTGATCTACCGGGAACTGTGCAGGAGATTGCTTCCTTTGTTGAGAAAGAAGATTGCTACAAGATTAAATTCCTTGCTCACAGGCTTAAAGGAGGCAGTGTAACAATCGGGATTGATGTTATATCTGAATTAACAAAAAAAATAGAAGAGTCTGTTTCTGAAAATAAAGTTACTGAAGAAACAAGAATAATAATGCTAACACTTCTGGAATCATACGAATCTGTTATTGATGAACTTAAATATCTGAAGGAGAGATACATTCAGGTTTAATGATTATATTAGGGGTAAAAAATTCATAATCATTGATGACTTTTAAGCAGACAAAAAGCAAAGCCCCGCTGAACAGAACTTTAACATTATCACCTTCCGAAATAAAATCTTTAAAGGAAAAACTCTTTTTTATAAATGATAATGTTTCTCTAAATCAAATCAGAAACAAAATTATTCGGGGAAATATTTTTAATATTTTAGACCTGCTTCCGGGAAATTTTGTTGATCTTCTATTTATTGACCCGCCGTATAATCTCTATAAAAAATTTAATTCGGGAGAATTCAGGGAGATGGATGATGAAAAGTATGAGAAATGGATTGATTTCTGGCTTTCAAAAATTTTAAGATTGTTAAAGAAGAATGCTTCTGTTTATATATGTTCCGATTGGAGATCATCTAATGCTGTTTATAATATTGCAAAAAAATATTTTAGAATTCAGAACAGGATTACGTGGGAGAGAGAAAAAGGAAGAGGTTCGAAAACAAACTGGAAAAACTGTACTGAAGATATCTGGTTCTGTACCCTTTCAAATAATTATACTTTTAATCTTAACGATGTTAAAATAAAACGTAAGGTTATCGCTCCATATAAAACTGAAGATGGAAAACCCAAAGATTGGGAAAAAAATGGAAAGGATAATTTCAGGATAACCCACCCTTCCAATATCTGGACAGACATAACAGTTCCTTTCTGGTCAATGCCCGAGAATACGGAACATCCTACACAAAAACCTGAAAAGCTTCTTGCAAAGATAATTTTAGCGAGTTCAAATAAAGGAGATTTTGTTTTTGATCCTTTTGCAGGTTCAGGTACAACATTAGTAACTGCAAAAAAACTTGGAAGAGATTTTGCAGGAATTGAAATTGATGAGTACTACTGCTGCCTCACAGAAAAAAGAATTCAACTGGCTGATGAAGATAATTCCATCCAGGGATATAATGATGGAATTTTTTGGGAAAGAAATACTTTGATTAGTCAAAAGTCAAAGAGCCTGTCCCAAACCCGAATCGGGATTAAAAGTCAAGACAGAGTGAGATGAAAGTCAAAATCTGTAATTCTAATGGTTAAGTTGTCAAAATTGTTTAATTACTTTAAAAACAAATTGAAAAATTAAACAGTATAACAATTTCCGCCAGAGGCGGATCAGCCTTTGGCTGAAAGTAATTTAATAATTGGTTGCTTCAAGTCTTTTATCTAATTTTTATAACACAAATTTTAGTTACTTTGTAGAGAGAGTCTATGAAAAAAACAATTGTTGCGATGCCCGGAGATGGTATCGGCAAAACAGTCTTACCTGAATCAGTTAAAGTTTTAGATGCAGTTGGTTTTGATGCTGAATATATTCAAGCTGATATCGGCTGGGACTTCTGGTGTAAAGAAGGTAATGCCTTACCGCAAAGAACAATTGATCTTCTTGAAAAACATAAGCTCGGATTGTTTGGAGCAATTACAAGCAAACCGAAAGATGCTGCTTCAAAAGAACTTGATCCTTCGCTTAAAGATAAAGGTTATGTTTACTTCAGCCCAATTGTTGGATTAAGACAGCACTTCAACCTTGATATATGCATTCGTCCATGTCAATCATTCAAAGGAAATCCTTTAAATTTTATAAGAAGAACCAATAGCAGTTTTGAAGAACCGATTGTTAATGCTGTAATCTTCAGGCAGAATACTGAAGGTTTATATGCTGGTGTTGAATGGACCAATCCACCTAAAGTTGTAAGAGATGCATTAGAAACTCACCCAAAGATGAAAGCATTCAAACATGTTCCAAGCGAAGATATGGCAATCTCAACAAGAATAGTTTCAAGAGATGGCTGTAGAAGAATTATCAGAGAAGCTTTTGAATACGCGAAGAAATTTGGTTACACTAATGTTACTGTTTGTGAAAAGCCAAATGTATTAAGAGAAACTTCAGGAATGATGTATAGTGAAGCAAGAATAATTGCGAAAGAGTATCCAGGAATTCAATTATGGGATACAAACATTGATGCACAAATGATGTGGCTAACCAAGAATCCTGAGATATATGGAGTGCTTGTTGCAGAGAATATGTTTGGCGATATAATCAGTGATGGTTTTGCCGGATTGGTTGGCGGACTTGGATTTGCATGCAGTGCAAATATTGGGAAAGATGTTGCTGTTTTTGAACCAACACATGGTTCAGCACCAAAATACCAGGAGTTAAATCCTTCAATTGTAAATCCCATTGCTATGATTTTAAGCGCATGCATGATGCTTGATCACATTGGAGAAAATGAAAAAGCTGATAAAATCAGAAAAGCCATTGCAAAAGTTATTGAAGAGGGCAAAGTTAAAACTTATGATATGATGAAATTAAAAGGCGGTCCGGATGTATTTAAGTATGGTGCCTGCACAACACAGGAAATGACTGAAGAGATAATAAAAAATTTATAGTGAGTCATCCCGAACTTGTTTCGGGATCTTCTTAATAATTATTAGATGCTGAAACCACCACCAAGGGCGGATCCCGCCAGAGGCGTGGACAAGTTCAGCATGACAAAAAATGAATAACAATGAAGAACCAAGTTTTAAAAATCTGGCCGGAAATAGGCTGGATAAAAAATGAAAAACTAAAAGAGCAAGTTTTAAATTGCTGGATCTATGCTATTGAAAAAAGCGTTTTAACAGCAGAAGACCTTGAAGTAATTCCCTTCTCACTTCTTATTAAAGATTGCAAAATTTCTTTTATGAATCACAAACGAACTGCGGTACAGCTTTCTGTTGATATTGCAAAACGAATGAAGGAAAATTTTGGTGATGAAATAAAAATTGCTATGGATATTCTTATTGCCGGTGCAATCTTGATTGATGTAGGAAAATTAATTGAATATGATAAAGTTGATGGACAATTAACTACAAGCAAAGCAGGAAAATTATTACGTCATCCATTTAGTGGAGTAGCAATCGCTGCTCGTTTTGCTTTACCTCCTGAAGTTCAGCATATAATTGCATATCATGCAAAAGAAGGAGATTTGGCTAAAAGAAGTGTTGAAGCAATAATTGTTCATCATGCAGATTTTGTTTCGTTCGATCCGTTCAAGGCTTAACTATCATTGCGAGCGAGTCTTCGAGCGAAGCAATCTAATTACATATGAAACACTACTACATTTATATATTGACAAAGAAAAATAATACTGTTCTTTATACTGATGTAACTAATAATTTAACAAGGAGAATCTGGGAACATAAAGCAAAACTGATAGAAGGCTTCACTAAAAAATATAATGTTGTAAAACTTGTTTACTTTGAAACCTTTGATAAACCTGAATCAGCAATTAAAAGAGAAAAACAAATAAAAGCGGGTTCAAGAAAAAAGAAAATCGAACTAATAAATAAATTCAATCCTGAATGGAAAGAATTATATAGCTTAGAACAAATATATAAATAGATTGCTTCCGTTATTTTGTCATTGCGAGTGAGTCATCGAGCGAAACAATTTATCATATTCTTTGAGATTGCTTCACCAGACTGAAGTCTGGATTCGCAATGACATGTTAAAAAAGGATTAAACAATGTCACAAACCCTTATCGAAAAAATAGCTCAGAAATATGCGGTAGGTATAGATAAAGATCATGAAGTACACGCAGGAGATTATTTATCAATCAAACCTGCTTACGTAATGACACACGATAATACCGGTGCAGTTATTCCAAAATTCAAATCAATTGGTGCAACAAAACTTTTCAATCCACGACAGGTAGTTCACACATTGGATCATGACATTCAGAATAAAAGTGAAAAAAATTTAGAGAAGTACAAAAAGATCGAAGAGTTCTCCAAAACAATGGGCGCAGATTTTTATCCTGCCGGGCGAGGAATCGGACATCAGATCATGTGCGAAGAAGGTTACGCCTGGCCAGGAACAATGGCTGTTGCATCGGACAGTCATTCAAATATGTACGGTGGACTTGGCTGCCTCGGAACTCCTGTGGTGCGCACCGATGCTGCTGCAATATGGGCAACCGGA
>JAUSIA010000134.1 GCA_030648225.1 Ignavibacteria bacterium
AGTCTTGTAAATGAAAACTGTGAAGCTTTTACACCGACATAATCAACATCAAAAGAGGACTTATGAATCTTTGGTACTTTTTCACCGAGCATTAACCTGGTGGCAATCTCTATAAAATTTATTTTTAAGGTTTTAGAAACGAAAGGAAAACTTCTTGAAGCACGGAGATTACATTCAATAACTTTCACATCATTATCTTTCGCAATAAACTGAATATTAAAAGGTCCGGTTATCTCCAACGCTTTGGCTATTTCTTTAGTTATAATTTTAACTCTTCTCATTGTTTCAAGATATGTTCTCTGCGGAGGAAGTACAATTGTAGCATCACCCGAATGAACTCCTGCATTTTCAACATGCTCTGCTATTGCATAACAAAATAATTCACCATTTGTGGCAACAGCATCAACTTCAATCTCTTTAGCTTCAGTTATGAACTTGCTGATAACAACAGGATGTTCTCTGTTAAGCTCAGTTGCTTTTTTAAGATATTCTTCAAGCTCATCATCTGTAAGAACAATACTCATTGCAGCACCGCTTAATACATAACTTGGGCGAATTAAAACAGGGTACTTAACTTTATCTGCAAATGCTTTTGCTTCTTCAATGTTCGTAAGCTCTTTCCACTCCGGCTGATCTACTCCAATGCTGTCAAGTATCTTTGAAAACTTATGTCTGCTTTCAGCATTGTCAATCTGGATGGGGCTTGTACCGAGAATTTTTACTCCATAATTATGCAGCTTTAATGCAAGGTTATTTGGAGTTTGTCCACCCATAGAAATAATTATTCCTTCCGGGTTTTCCAATTCATAAATATCAAGAACTCTTTCTAAGGTTAGCTGCTCAAAGTAAAGTTTATCGCAGATGTCATAATCAGTACTAACAGTTTCAGGATTGCAGTTGATCATTATTGATTTATAATTTGCTTTATTTATTGCCATAACAGCATTAACACAGCACCAGTCAAACTCAACAGAAGAGCCAATGCGATATGGACCACCTCCTAATACAACTATCTGATTTCCCTGTCTTGCAGGCAGGCAGGTTTCACCAACTTCAATATCATTTTCTTCACCATGATAAGTCAGATAGAGGTAATTTGTTTGTGCCGGGAATTCAGCGGCAAGTGTGTCAATCTGTTTTACTACAGGAAGAACATTAAGTTTTTTTCTTAGACTTCTTATAGACATCTCATCTGAACCTGTAAGCATAGAAATCTGTAAATCTGAAAAACCATTTTGCTTTGCTTCTTTCATCAGGTCGTCAGTTAATTCTTCAGATTTTAATTCTCTTAATTTTTTTTCAGTATCAATGATATTCTTCATTTTGAAGAGGAACCATTTCGTAATCTTTGTCAGTTCAAAAATTTTATCAATTGAATATCCGCATTGAAGAGCCTGAGCAATTGCAAACATTCTTTTATCTGTAGGTTCGGATAATTCCTTTTCAAGGTTTTCAAATTTAAGATCATTGCATACAAAGCCTTTCATTCCCACATCAAGCATTCTTATAGCTTTCTGCAGCACTTCCTCAAAACTTCTGCCTAGAGACATCACCTCGCCGACGGATTTCATTTCTGAGCCAAGCTGCGTACTAACCTGTTGGAATTTCTGGAGATCCCACCTGGGAAATTTTAAAGCAACATAATCGAGTGCAGGTTCAAAACAAGCAGAAGTTTCTTTTGTAATTATATTCTGAACTTCATTAAGGGCATAACCCAGGGCGAGTTTAGTAGCGATGAATGCAAGGGGATAACCTGTAGCTTTTGATGCAAGTGCCGAGCTTCTGCTTAAACGTGCATTAACTTCAATAATTCTGTAATCATCAGAATTTGGATCAAGTGCATATTGAATATTACATTCACCTATTACTCCAAGATGACGAATAAGTTTTATTCCTATTGAACGAAGCTTGAAATTTTCTTTTGCAGATAGAGTCTGAACAGGAGCAATAACAACACTATCCCCTGTATGAATTCCCATCGGGTCAATATTTTCCATCGAACAGATAGTGATACAGTTATTGTGAATGTCTCTTACAATTTCAAATTCAACTTCTTTCCAGCCGTGTAATGATTCTTCAATTAAAACCTGTTTGGTAAATGAGAATGCTCTTCTTGCTTTTTCAGCAAGTTCTTCCCTGCTGGTTACAATTCCCGAACCTAAACCACCAAGTGCATAAGCTATCCTTAGCATAACCGGGTAACCAATTTCTTCTGCAGCAGCAATTGCTTCATCAACATTTGCTGCTGTTTTACTTAATGCAATCTTAAGCCCTATTTCAGAACATTTATTTGCAAATCTTAATCTGTCTTCAGTATCCTGAATTGCTTCAATGGTAGTTCCAAGCACACGGACATTATATTTATCGAGAACACCATTCTCATATAACTCAACACCTACATTTAATGCAGTTTGTCCTCCAAACTGAAGAAGAATGCTGTCAGGCTGTTCTTTCTCAATTACCTTTTCAACAAAATTTGCTCTGATGGGAATGAAGTAAACTTTATCTGCAAAATTCTCCGAGGTTTGTATTGTTGCAATATTCGGGTTTATCAGAACTGAAGTAATTCCATCCTCTTTCAAAGCCTTTATTGCCTGGCTTCCTGAGTAATCAAATTCTCCGGCCTGCCCAATTTGCAAAGCCCCTGAGCCAAGGATTAAAACTTTTTTTGGTTTAGCTGTTTTGAACATGTATTAATTATTCACCTTTTCACTATGTAGGTACTTCCTTTTTAAAGGAAGCATTCTCATCCTGTTTCTGGTTTCATCTATTACAATCAAAGCACCTTCATTAAGGTATGATTCTGCTTGTTTAAGTATAGATATAAATTTTTTCCCGTAGAACTCAGGGACTATATTTTCAGTTCTTATTTGAATCACACTTGGTCCCTCTTCATTTGAATATGCGAGCATTGCCCCAAAATCTAAATCGTGAGTAAGAATTATATATTTATGCTTTTTTGCATAATCGAATATCTGAGAATCCGTTTCATTACCTTTACCGATCTTTGACCAATGCGCACTTTCGAAACCCGCATCAGTTAAATACTTTTCCCATACCGGAGAAAGATTCATATCAATAAGAATTTTCATACTAGTGGATTATTTGAAATCAAATGGGATATCTTTTTCCTCTACTCGCCATGCCGCATAAGTTAATGCCTGTTGCAGATCTTCCGTATCAAGGTAAGGATATAAATTTAATATCTCCGGAAAAGAATGACCCGAAGCAACAAGTCCAACAATTGTTCCCACGGTAATTCTCAAACCACGAATGCAGGGCTTGCCACCCATTATTTCCGGATTGATTGTAATTCTATCAAGCTTATTCATTATATCACCTCTTATTATAAAATATCTTTTATAAAATAACCAAACTCAAGATAGGTATCATTGTATGAATTTTTTTTGTTTGTTTTCATTAACCCACGACTTAAATCGTGGGTTATAGAAAAGAAAACAGATTCATTAACCGTTTCAACGGTTTACTAAGTATACAAGGCGTTATTGTAATGCTCTAACAAAAATATCGAAAATAAATTCTGTATCATCCGGGCCGGGAGAAGCTTCGGGATGAAACTGCGCTGCAAAAAATGGTTTGGAGATGTGAAACAATCCTTCGTTTGTGCCATCATTATCATTTATAAACCATTGTCTCCAGTCTTCCGGCAATGTGTTAGCATTAACTGCATACCCATGATTCTGTGAAGTTATATAACATCGCTTTGAGCCCATTTCATTACATGGCTGGTTATGCCCGCGGTGCCCGTATTTTAATTTATAAGTATCTGCACCTGCAGCAAGAGCAAGAATTTGCGAACCGAGACAGATGCCGAGTATCGGAATATTTTTTTCCATTGCCCGTTTTGTATTTTCAATTATCTTTTTGTTCATTTTAGGATCACCGGGACCATTGGAAATCATAATTCCATCACAGTCCTCATCAGCAAAGTTATAATTATAAGGAACTCTTTTAACAGAAATCTTTCTCCCGAGAAAAGCTTGTATGATGTTGTTCTTTGTTCCACAGTCAACAAGTATAACTTTTTTATCTCCGCCATTGTAGAGGATAGGTACTTTAATACAAACCTCTTCAACAAGATTAGTTGCATTCGGATCGTTAAAATCTATTTCTTCATTTTCATTAATAATGATTTTGCCCGGCATTGTTCCTTTATCTCGCAATTTTCGTGTAAGCATTCTTGTATCAATCCCGCTGATACCAGGGATTTTATTTTCTTTCATCCATTCGCCTAAAGATTTTTTAGCACTCCAGTGAGAATATTCTTCTGAATAATCTGAAACTATTAATGCTCTGATATGAATAGCCTCAGATTCAAAATTTTTATAAATACCATTTACTCGTTCATAATCCGGAATGCCGTAGTTGCCAATAAGCGGATAAGTGCACACAAGAATTTGTCCCCTGTATGATGGATCGGTTAGAGTTTCAGGATAGCCGACCATCCCTGTATTAAATACAACTTCTCCATTTGTATTTCCTTCATAAGCAAAACTGTGTCCCTTAAATATAGTCCCATCTTCAAGGATCAATCTTGCAGTTTTTCTCTTATCCATCATACTAATTTCTCCATAGCATTACATCAGGGCAAAAAAATAGCCACTAAAAAAGTGGCT
>JAUSIA010000117.1 GCA_030648225.1 Ignavibacteria bacterium
TTCGATCCTCCATTTTATAAAGTTATGGTGGGCGATTTCACTGAATATTCTGAAGCAAAAGATTTAAGCTTTAAACTAAACCAGCTTGGTTATACAGAATCCCGCATTGTTAACGAAACTGTAAACATCTTTGAATAATGAGAAAAATCCTGCGCAATCCTGCCCAAATAGTAACAGTTGATACAAAAGGAAAAAATTTTAAAAGGGGAAAAGAATTAAATCAAATTAATGTAATTGATAATCATTCCATCATAATTGAAGATGGGATTATCAAAGACATCCTTCCAAACTCATCATTAAAAATTAATTCTTCTGATTTTGTTATTGATGTGAAAGATAAGATAGTATTACCCGGACTTGTAGAATGCCATACTCATTCAGCTTTTGCAGGTTCACGTGCAAATGAATTCCGAATGAGGCTTGCGGGAAAAAACTATGAGGAGATTGCAAAAAAAGGCGGCGGGATAAATACAACTGTTAAGGCTGTAAGAGAAGCAGGTATTGAAGAATTAATTAATCTGCTTACTCAAAGAGCAGAATATTTTATCTGTCAGGGAATTACTTCTCTTGAAATTAAAAGCGGCTATGGGCTGGATTATGAAAATGAGCTGAAGCTCCTTCAGGCAATAAATTATCTTAAAGATATTTTCTCAATAGATATTGTTCCGACTTTTCTGGGTGCTCACACTTTCCCTACGGAGTTTAAAGATGATCACGAAGGTTATATTGATCTTTTGGTAAACAAATTATTACCCTACATCTCCAAACATAAGCTTGCTAAATATTGTGATGCCTTCTGTGAAAAGACTGCTTTCTCTTCTCCTGAAGTTGATAAAATATTCACTAAAGCTAAAGAGAGTGGGTTGGAATTAAAACTACACTCTGAACAATTCAACAATATTGGTGGAATTGATCTTGCATTAAAGCATAAGATAACAAGTGTTGATCATCTTGAAGTTCTTGAAGATTCAAAGTTAAATGCTTTGGGAAATTCTGATATTGTTTGTACGCTTTTACCAGGAGTTTCTTTTTTTCTTGATTATCAATATGCACCTGCAAGAAAATTAATTGATAATAATGCAATAGTTGCTGTGGCAACAGATTATAATCCCGGTTCTTCTAACATTGCAAATCTTAATTTTATTATGAGCCTTGCTTCACTAAAAATGAAAATGACAATAGAAGAAACAATAAGTGCAGTTACAATTAATGCTGCTATGGCAATCGGGTTGAATGAGACAACCGGAAGCATTGAGATAAATAAGCAGGCGGATTTTGCAATCTTTGATACAAAAGAATATTCCGATATTGTTTATAATGTTGGAAAAAATCTTAATTGTATAACAATAAAAAATGGAGAAATAATTTTTGATTCAACGGAAATATTAAATGAAAATTATTGAATGCGTTCCCAATTTCAGTGAAGGGAAAAATGAAAAGGCTTTTAATGCTATAAAAGATGCTATAAGCAAAACTGAGAGCGTTAAGCTTCTTAATCTTGAGCCGGATGCAGATTATAATCGTGTTGTTGTTACAATGGCAGGTGATGAAAGCGGAATTATTGAAGGTGCATTAAATGCAAGCAAAGCTGCCGCTGAATTAATTGACATGACAATTCATAAAGGAGAGCATCCGAGAATTGGGGCTATAGATGTTGTACCCTTTGTAGCTGTTAAAAATGTTACGATGGAAGATTGTGTTAAGATTGCTGAACAGTATGGCGAAAGGATTTCTAAGGAACTTAATGTGCCGGTTTATCTTTATGAAGAAGCAGCAAGAAAACCGGGTAGAAAAAATCTTTCTGATATTAGGAAAGGTGAATATGAAGGACTTGAAGAAAAATTAAAAGATCCCGAATGGAAACCTGATTTTGGCGAGGCAAAGTTTAATCCCAAACTTGGTGCAATAGTAACCGGTGCAAGATTTTTTCTTATTGCATATAATGTTAACATTAAATCAACAGATATTAGTATAGCCAAAGAGATTGCCGAGATATTGCGTGAGTCAGGCCGCCCTAAAAGAGATGTGCAGGGAAATATTTTTAAGATTGATGGGAAAACTGTTAAAGAAGCTGGCAGGCTTAAGCATGTAAAAGGTATGGGTGTTAGTTTGGAAAAATATAATATAACACAAGTTTCAATGAATCTAACAAATTATAATGTTACTCCACTTCATACAGCATTTGAGGAAGTAAAAAAAGAAGCCGAAAGACTTGGAGCCGAAGTAGATGGAAGTGAAATTGTCGGGCTTGTGCCGCTTGAGGCATTACTGAAAGCTGGTAAATTTTATTCTGATGATAACGTTTCTGACGAAGACAAGCTTGTTGATCTTGCAATTAAAGAATTGGGATTAAGCTCACTAAACCCATTTCATAAAAACGAAAAAATTATTGATTATATGATTTGATAATCCCTCCTCCTTATAGGAATTTGTATGAAACTTCAAAAATTTAATAGCCACGAGCTTTAGCTCGTGGAAGAATAAAAAAGTAATATTGGCTTTAGCCACAGATTATAATTAAAATTTTGGGCTAAAGCTCATTTGTTTTTTGGTTTATATTAATTCCACGACTTATCCCAAAGGGATGGCTAAGCCAAAAGTCGTGGCAATTTTAAAATAAAATCGTAGCACAGAATATTATTCTGTGCTAACAAATGTTATAAAGGAAAAACCATGAACACCACAACAACACTTAAAAATTACCTTGATGAACTCTCTTCAAATTCTCCTACACCAGCGGGAGGCAATGTTTCTGCTCTATGCGGAGCCTTAGCTTGCAGTCTGGGAATGATGGTCTGCAATCTTACAATCGGTAAAAAGAAATATGCAGATGTAGAAAATGAAATGAAGGATTTACTTGAAAAACTTGAAACTGCAAAAAACAATTTCTTAAAATTAGCAGAGGAAGATAATGAAGCCTTTAACAAAGT
>JAUSIA010000138.1 GCA_030648225.1 Ignavibacteria bacterium
AACAGATAACTGAATTCTCAATTGGTGATGAGATTCAACAATTGGCAGTTAATCCATCCGGTAAATATCTTGCAGCAACTGTATTAAGATCAAACGGGCAGCAGTCTATCATACTTATTAATACCGATACTCTTTTGAGTGGTAAGATATTTAATTTTAAATATGTTACATCCAGCGGATCACCGGAAAACCCATCCTGGAGCTTAGATGGAAAAACTTTATACTGGAATGCTTTTACAAACGGAGTTTCAAATATTTATAAGGTTAATATTGAAGAAGGATTCTTTTCTAATTATAATCCTGTTGCAATAACCCACACTTTAAGAGGGCTCTTTAAACCAATTCATATTGGCACCGATCTTTTATTTGCTTTTGAGTTTACATCAGAAGGTCTTATTCCGGTTATTGTTCAGGATAAACCTGCAGGAGTTCTGCCTGCTATTCAATACCTTGGGCAGGAAGTGATTAAGAAAAATTCTATTGTTTATAACTGGTATGTAAATCCTTCATCAGAAACAAGCTCTCTTAAAACAAAAAATTATGAAGAAGAATATAACGGACTAGGAAATCTGAAAATTCAAACTTTCATTCCTGTTATAAGTGGTTTTCAAAAACAAAAGATGCTTGGAATATTCACTCACATTTCTGATCCTTTACTAAATCATGATATAACAATTGAAATGGGGTATTCGCCATTTAATGAAAATCCAGTGGGACCTAAGTGGCATTTTAAAGGAAAGTATGAATATAAAAAGCAGTGGGAAATTGGTGTTGATCATAACTCTCCCGATTTCTATGATCTTTTTAATAAAAGAAAGCGTGGTCTAATTGGAACAAAATTTCGCTTAGGACATAATTACTTTTGGATTTATGATAATCCATTAAAAGTTAAACAACAATCCGAATTAGCTTTTTATACAAACCAGATATTCATAAATGATAACCTTGTTAGAGTATCCGAACCAGACTTTGCTGTTGTGCAGACAAGCTTTAATTCCAAAGACCTTAGAAGAACAATTGGAAGCTCTGATTTTGAATATGGCAATGAGTTTAATATAACCTTAATTCTGTTTGGTACTAAGCCCCAGCAGCGAATAGAATATGCGGGGCAAATATATTCAGAGTGGGATCATTACACGACTTTCTTTTTTCCGCACAATGTTTTTCACTTCAAGCTGGCAGGAGGTTATCATGAACCAAATGAAAAAATTTTCCAGGGAAGATTTTTCTTTGGTGGTTTTGGAAACAGGGCTCTTGAAAATGTTGAAGTAAAACAGTTCAGAAAAGTTTTCAGGTTCCCCGGAATTCCGATTTATAGTCTTGATGCAGAAAGATTTGTAAAAGTTATTGTTGAAAATAATTTGCCGCCATTAAGGTTTGGTAATGCATCAATCGGAAATCATTTCTTAAATCATATTGATTTTGCCATTTTTTCACAGGCATTGTATACAAAATCTCCTTTAGGTGAGAAATGGATTGATATTGGCGCTCAGATGGATTTAATCTTCAAGCACTGGTTTAATCTTGAATCAACACTTTCAGCAGGAATAGCAAACGCCTGGTATGAAGGTGGAGAATCATGGGAATGGTTTGTTTCTTTTAAGCTGCTTAAGAATTAAAATCTTCCGTTTTTATTCGGGAAATTCTACGTTTTTTTATTTATCATTCCTCTAAAAGTAAGATTTGGGTAAGCCTTATTATGGAATGTATTTTGTTGAAAATTATTAAGTTTACATTTAAATGTTTACTAATAATTGTGTCTGTTTATTAAATATTGATTGTTATGAAATTTTCTGAATTTAAAAAAAGCATTGATGAAAGCCTTCCCGGTACAGTACAAAGTGGGGATGATTCCAATGAAAAAATAAAAAACCTTGAGGTAATTCTTGATATTGTTAACAGCATAAACAGATCATTAATTCTTGATGATGTTTTAGAGCTTGTTCTAAAGAATGCAATAACCCTTACCAACTCTGACCGCGGTTTTATAGTTTTAAAAAACCAATCCGGAAAACTTGAATTTAAATTAGGCCTTGATGCAACCGGAAATACTTTACCGGAAAGCCTCTTTAATGTGAGCAACACGGTTGTAGAAAATGTTTTTGAAGAAGGGCAGTCTAGATTTATAGAAGGTGCACAGAGTGATACAAACTATGATCCAAGTAAAAGTATACTTCGTCTTGAACTTCAAACTATTTTATGTTCACCTCTTATTACCGATGACAAAAAGATCGGGGTAATTTATGTTGACAGCAAGCATCTTCATAAAATTGCAGTCAGAGAGATCACTGATACTTTTGAAATATTAGCAGGCCAGGCAGCAACTGCAATCCGTAATGCACAGCTATATCATGGTCAGGTTAATGCTTATAATGCTTTGCAGGAAGCTAACACTCAGCTTATAAGAGCAGAACGTAAAGCTTTAAAATCAAGTATTGATTCTGAGATTGGGCAATCTCTACAGGGGCTTGTTCATATTGCATTGCTTGAAACAGAAAGTTTGATGAGAACTATAGAAAAAGCACAAAAAGAATCAGAGGCTGAATTAAAAGATCGTGATTCAATTTTGTTTGACAGGCTGAAAT
>JAUSIA010000144.1 GCA_030648225.1 Ignavibacteria bacterium
TCCTCCCACATGTATTTCTATGTTTTCTTTACAAGCTGTATAAGTAGATGTAAAAAGATATTTTGAACCGCTGGATTTTATTCTTCTTATTGATGCTTTAATTAATTTAACAGAAAGATGAGGAAGACAATCCCTGCAGAAAACAGCAACAACTTCAGGTAAATTATCTTTTGAAAGATCAAGGGTTATAAAACTTCTTTTATCATCGGCGAATAAAGCATTGTCTTGATTCACCAGTTCTTCTACGATATCTGCACCTATATATCTTTGGAGTGGCAGACTAATTTCTTTCATCCAGAAGCAATCACCACAAGGAATATCTAAGAAAGATTTAATATTTAATTCATTAATTACAACAGGCAATTCCATTCGTAAGTTTTCTGTGTTTTTGAGATTTGATCCGGGACCGGAAACAGATTCTAAAGCCCCCCAGTTTTTCAGCTTATATATTTTATGAAAAATAATCTGAGTTCGTCTTTTACCTGTTATTAACCTGATTAAAAAATAGTAAATGTGAGAAGAGAATCTAAACAGTTGAGGAAATTTATCATTAAAACTTTTTTTGATGCTTTTCATCCGTAAAAATAAAAAAGGTGCCTGGGTTTTACCAGACACCTTAAATAAACAAAAAACACTTAATTTGCTGTTGAACCTTCCATTACTTCTTCTTCAGAAAGTTTTCCATTCATCAACTCGTCGCTTAGTCGTGTAATTTTATACATATCTCTTATTGCCTCCAGCATTCCGGCAGAATGAACAGCAACACACCTGTTCTCTTCTTCCCTGAAAATAAAGCTTCCGGGAAGACTCTGTATATTTCCATCAAAGGCTAATCCAACAACTTCTCCCTTAATATTTATAACAGGGCTACCGGAATTTCCACCGATTATATCATTTGTTGTTATAAAGTTAAACGGGGTTTCAAGATTAAACTCTGCCGGAGGATCCTGCCATCTTTCAGGCAGGCTCCAAGGGAATTCTTTATTGAATGAATAATGCCTGTCATACAAACCATAATAAGTTGTAATAGGAGGAGCAACCGTTCCATTATAAGGGAATCCTTTTACAACACCATCAGATATTCTTAATGTAAAAGTTGCATCAGGCGGAATGGATGTTTCGTAAACTTCAAATAAAGCTCTTCCAAGCTTCTGATTGTAATTTTGGATTGTTGAATTAAGCTCTTGCGACTGGACAAGCAATTGATTTTTTCTTTCTTCAGTATCTAAAACAAATCTTATGAATGGATCATCAGAGTTAAGGATTGAATCAGAACCTTTTTCAACAAGTGCTTTAATTTTTTCTTTACTTGTTATACTTGATTTATTAAGAACATAATCCAAAGCTTCTTTACCTGCAAATCCTCCGGTTAAAGTTTTAGCTGCCGGATGATCAGGACCAAGATACGTATTCAACATATTAAGATGCATTTGCAGCATTTTGTCGTTATAACTGAAATCAAAATCATCAAGGAAAATATTATCAATTGTTGTCTGCAGCTCTTCACCTTTATAAAGTTCAGATCTTTGTTCTTCAGGAAGCTTTAGTTCATTTGCAAGGTCAATTAGATCACTTGCAATAAAAAAGTACTGTGAAGTTCTTATCGGGTTAAATGAGGTTAAATATATTTCGTGCGTGATTTCACCAAGCTTTGTATGAGCATCTTCAAGTTTAGTCCAGACATCTCCATACTTAGTATTCAATTCAGGTTTAGATTTTACTTTACTTTTAAGTGTATTTTCAAAATCCTGCTTTCTTTGCATTAATACTGGATCCCTTAAACCTCTTAACATACCTTCATAAGCTTTTAATGAATTTGAATAGTTAAGCATCTGAACTTCAAGCTCATCTTTCTCTTCCGGATTTTCTTCCATCATTTGTAACTGAAGATCAATTAAACCCTGCAGTAAATCAAGAACTCTTGGATAAAGATAATCTCTATAAAACTTTAGCTGTGCAGCAGACTGCAGACGGTTTGTTGTTCCGGGGTTTCCAACAACAAAAACTGCTTCACCTACTCCGGCACCATCAGGATTCCATTTAAGATAATGCCCGGTTTTTAACGGGTTACCTTCTTCATCATATACTCTGAAGAAAGAACAATCAAGGTTATATCTTGGATAAGTGAAGTTATCAGGATCACCGCCAAAAAATCCTAACTGAGACTCAGGAGAAAAAACTAATCTTAAATCATTATATCTCTTATAACCATATAAAGAATATTTCCCTCCATTATAAAGAGGAGTGATTGAAATGGTTAATCCGGTTGCTTCAGTTTCTCTGGATTCAATTTCATTAATAATTGAATCAAGTCTAACAGCTTTTTCTTCATCTGTTAACCCCATTCCTGCTGCAGATATAACCTCATCAGTTACATCCTTTATTAAAACTAATTGGTCTACAAATAAACCAGGTACTTTTCTTTCTTCTTCAAGACTTAAAGCAAAAAAACCAGTTTCATTCAAATCCTCTCCCTCCTGCTGAACTTGTACTATACTTTCATGTGCGCAGTGATTATTTGTCATAACCAAACCATCTTCCGATACAAAAGATGCCGAACAATAGGTTGCAAAGCGGAGAGCCGACATTCTAACATGTTCAAACCACTCATTTGTTGGTGTGAAATTATATTCGGAACTGAAATAGTCAATCGGTGGATATTCGAAAGTCCACATCTTACCTGTATCGAATTTACCTGCTTTTACAGTATCAAGGTTTATCCAACTGTATGAATCCGAATTGTTTGACGTTGTTTCAACAGATGATGAACAGCCAATTATAAGGGACAAAAATAAAAATGAGATTCTCAGAGCAATATTTTTAAACAGTTTATTTTTCATACCGAAGCCTTAAATAATTTTAATTAAAAAGTTTTCAAAGTTAGCACAATGTTAGGATTTATTAAAGGATTATTACACGAAAGGATTAAAGTTATTTTTTAAAATTAAAAATCTTCCCTACCGAAAAAATCAATAAGGAAGATTTAGAATTGTTTAGTGGGTTAAATATAAGAGTCTGGTTGATACAGAGGCTCTATTTCCCACTCATCTTCAATAGTTCCAACGCAATGAGAACATTTTGGAACATTAAAAACAACTTTCTCTTCATTGGGAGCTGCTCTTACAAAGTTCAATATTGTTTTGCAGCTTGAACACTGAACAATGTGAGAAGTTGTTGTTTTCCTGGAACACTGGGGACAAATAAAACCAAGGTCGCCCGGTGATTCACTGGGATCTACCAAAAAAATGGCGTTACATTTGGAATTGTTGCACTTTGCAAAGTGCCAGTAAATAGTATCTTTTGTTGCGATATCTCTCTCCCGCAATAATTTAGAATGGCTAAACATAAAAACTTGTTCCTTAAAAGTCTATTGAAAAATTGCTCTCTACTAAAATTTATTCTTAATTGAATCATTTAATATTTTTAAT
>JAUSIA010000156.1 GCA_030648225.1 Ignavibacteria bacterium
ACATTATCTCCTTTTTTTAACGATCCCTCTTATATTATCAGGCTGCAATATCTGGAATAATTTCACTACATATTTCAATCTTTACTACAATACTTCGGATATTTTTGAGGAAGCTGAAAACCAGATAAAAGAACAGAAAAAAGATCTTTTTTCTACGGAAGAACTTGTCTTACCCGGTACAGTAAATACCCAATTAGTAAAAGTTATTGAGAAATGTTCCGAGATACTTCAGTTCCATTCTGAAAGTGCTTATTTGGATGATGCACTGCTGATGCTTGGAAAAGCTTTTTATTACCAGAAAAATCATCAGAAAGCACTCCGCAAATTTGAAGAATTGCTTGCCACGCAAAAGGAGAGTGATCTTATACTCGAAACAAAACTCTGGATTGGAAAAACTCAAATACAGCTTAAAGATTATGAAAGTGCTTTAACTATACTTGGAGAAGTTAGAGAACAGGCAATGGAAGAAGAACGGGAAGATATATTAAAAGATGCTTATATTGAGGAAATTGTTTACAGGATCTCCCGGGAAGATTATCTGCAGGCAGTGAGTTTATCAAACCAGTTTCTTGAGATTACGAATGATGATGATATTAAAGCAGAAGTTCTTTATGAAATTGGAAAACTTTATAACAGGATTAACGAACCTGAGAATGCAATAACAGCTTTTGAAAAAGTGCTCGGTTATAATCCTTTGTACGAAATAGAATTGGGCGCAAAACTTGAGCTTGGAAAAACTTTAAGAAGCGTTGGTAAATTAGAGGAAGCTTTGGAAGTTTTTAATGATATGAAAGAAGAGGCAAAATTCATTGATGCTTATAGTGAGGTTGATCTTCAAACAGGAATAACGCTTAAAGAATTAGGCCGCCTTGAAGACGCTGTTGAGAAACTAACTTTTGTTGATACTTCTTATGTTAATACCCCATCATCCGGTATAGCTAAATATAAGTTAGGTGAGATTTATGAATACGATTACCAGAATTTTGACAGCGCAGGTTACTATTACCAGAAATCCCTGACTTCATCTTTACCTAAAGAGTACACGGTTGATGCAAGTCAGAAGATCCGTACATTCAAAAAGTATCAGCATCTTACCTCTCAGATTAATAATTTCAGCAGCCAGTTGTTTTATGTTGAAAATCCTGAAAAATATACTGAAGATTCATTAACTTTCGTACAAGATTCAGCTGTTTATGTACAGGATTCTCTCAGAGTCCTTGAAGAGTTAACTCTCTTTTCTGAACATCTTAAATCTCTTGCCGGTTTAGATTTAGATACAATAACAGTTAAGGATACAGTTGTAGCAGATACTTTAAAAGATTCGACAATGGTTTTGGATTCAGTTAAAATTGATTCAATCAAACAAAAAGAGAGAGAGCTTGCTATTAAAAATGAAATAGCAAGGCAGGGAATTAATATTGATTCTCTCTTTGCAGAAAAATGGGATGATGAAAGAAAATTTCCTGTAAAACCAATTAAGTCTGCTTTAAGTGAGGACTCTTTAAAATCATTGCTGGTAAAAAATGAAATTGAACTGGGCAATCTTTTCCTTACAGAGATGGAGAGGTTTGACTCAGCTTATTATTATTATGATTATGTTCTTACATATTATCCTAACACAACCTACCAGGCAAATGCTTTGTACGCACTTGGAAGTTATTATCTGAATACAGATCAAAAAGAGAAAGCTGACAGCCTCTTTAATATTATTTATGAAAACTACAGGAGCGAAAGTATTGTTAATGCTGCAGCTAACCAGCTAAATAAACCTTTGATTGACCTGGAATTTGATCCTGCAAAAGATATTTATGCTGAGGCTGAGAGGGAACTGATTATTGAAAATTTTGAATTTTCTCTCGACAAGTTTTATGGTATTTATGAAGAATATCCTAAGTCATCTGTCGCACCAAAAGCTTTATATACATCAGGGTGGATACTTGAAAATGAACTAAACCTTTATGATTCTGCAGCAGTAGTATATGATACTTTAGCAATCCGTTATCCTCAATCTGAGTATACTATAAAAGTTCGTCCTAAGCTTAATGCATATAAGCAGTACCAGACGGAAATGAAAAAAGCAATTGAAGATTCACTAAAAAGAATTGAAGAGGAAAAGCTGCAGCTGCTTGCAGAAGATTCTTTGGGAGTCAGTTCGGATTCAACACAGATAAAGGTAGATCCTAATCTGGATGAGGCTTTTAATCCCAATATTGAAGATGAAAAAATTAATAAAATTGATGCACCGGGTATTAATTTACCAGCAGATACAACACGTACAATTATATTAGATAACCCGCGAAGAAACCCGCGAAAAAAGTAATTCCTTTTTTATTAATTTAACGGGAAATTTTATTAAAGTTGAAGATGCATTCTCAGTTTCCTCATCTCGAAATATCACAATCTTATGAAAAATTTATTTCTTTGGTTAAAAGAAATAAAATTAAAAGCATTCTTCTCTATTTAATTTTTATTTTTTATTTTTCCATCCCTTCGCTCAACATCCCGGTTCTTGAATACAACAGTTTCAGATTAACATCTCTAATGGAACAAAGAGCGATTGGAAAAAAATTGAAAT
>JAUSIA010000166.1 GCA_030648225.1 Ignavibacteria bacterium
TCTCCTCCGGTTCCAGCTCTTATTTCCATAATTATGCTTTTATTATCATTAGGATCTCTTGGCATAATAAGCAGTTTTATCTCTTCCTCCATTGATTCCTTTTTCTCTTCAAGCTCAAGAAGTTCAAATTCGGCAAGCTCTATCAATTCTTTATCTGTTTTGGAATTAATAATCTCTTTATTTCCTTCAATATCATTCAGGATTTTTTCATAATTTTCAGAAGCAGTAACTATCTCTTCAAGCTCACTTCGCTCACGACTCAGATTGATCATTTTTTCCATTTCGCTTATTACAGCAGAATCAGAAAGCAGTTCATTTACCTGGTCGTAACGATTCCTTATTTTCTTTAATCTTTCGAGTAATTCCATTTAAAATTCGCTTTTTTTAGAGGATAAAATATAGCAAAGAAGTGAGGCAAAATCTAAGCTTTATGCTATGCACTTAAGAATGATTTTTTTATCTTAGTTTTCAATAAATATTGTTAAGGGAGAATTTTTTTGTCCCGGCTAAAGAAAATCAAATATGAAAAATTTATTAAGGCAATAACTAATCCTTTTCTAATAAGCCTCATCATCGCAGTTGTTGTTGTTATTACTCTTCCTTCCGCGTTTGAAAAATACAAAATAGAAATCACTCAGCGTAACAAAATTGATTCTAACCTAACATATTTTTATTCTGATTTAAATTATGATGGTGTTAGTGAAAAGATAGAAGTTACACAAATAGCCAATGATTTCTTTTCCTTAACAGTTTTTGATAATAATAAAGTTATTGATCAGTGGAATTTTGAAGGTAAATTTCTTACAACATTAAAACCAATAGTTTCTGAAACCGGAAACAACAATTTCAAATCAATATATTTTTTTCTTTTCAAAGACAACAAAATTTATTTGAATTGTCTTAATCCTTTTGAAAATAAATTTATATCCCGGGATAAATTCGTAGTAGATTATTTGCCAAGAACTAATGGATTAGATATCGAAATTTATCCCCAAACTTTCTACGATTCAAATAAAGATGGAACTCGTGAGTTTTATTTCTCCTGTAATGTGGGTTATTCATTTCAACCCAGAAGAGTTTGTAAATATAATCCGGTTGAAGATTCTTTATATATATCAGCTGAAAGTTCAGCGAGCTTTGAAACATCGGCTGTAGATTCTACTGGTGGTGAATTAAAGATAATTTTTGCAAGTGATGCAGTAGGAAACAGTAAGTTGGACAATCTATATTCAGATATGTTCGCCTGGTTACTCTGTTTTGATAAGAATCTTTCTTTAAAATATAAAGCGACTAAGATCGGATTTTATCCCTCATTGTCTGAGATAACTTCATTTTCAATAGATGGTGTTAAATATTTCATCTGTCTGAATATTTACACTGGAATAGAAAAACATTCATCTTCTTTGATATTATTTGATCCCAAGTTAAATATAATTAAAGAGAAAAAATTTAATTTCTCACCTGACTTGAAAGAAGCATACCTATATGCTAATAATGAGCAAAATTGTTTTTATATAATAAAGAGCAGTGGTCAAATTGAAAAATATAATTCTAATCTGAACCTCGTGAATCAGAATTATATTTATCCTTTAATAAATAGTGCTCCTGTTTCTTGCGATGTAGATGGAGATAATGAAGATGAAGTTATTCTGTTTAGCAAGAATCTTGATAAAGTAATAATAGCAAGAAATGATTTGTCAAATTACTCATTTGCTGATATTACAAATATTAAAGGGCTCAGATGTTATTCATTAAAATTAAATGGAAATGAACCTCGTGAACTGGTAGTGTCTTCTGATAATGAGAAACTAACACTTACTTATAGTTTTAACACTCTATATTATTTACAATATCCGTTATATGCTGGGATTTATTTGGCTGTTCTTTTAATGATTCTTTTAATTCAAAAAGCGCAGAAACATAGGGCTGAACTAAAATATGAAACTGAAAAGAGAATAGCCGAACTTCAGCTTAAGTCAATTAAGAACCAGGTTGATCCGCACTTCACTTTAAATATCCTCAATTCTATCGGTTCATTATTCTATAAACAAGTATAGAGAGAAAGCAGATTATATATTCGGAAAATACAGTAAGCTTTTGCGGCAAACTGTTTTAAACTCAGATAAGATTATAACCACATTATCCGATGAACTTGAGTATGTCGGAAATTATCTCGAATTAGAGAAATTCAGGAATGGAAGTAAATTTTGCTGGGAAATTAATTTAGCTGAAGACATTGAAACGAATATTAACATTCCGAAGATGCTCATTCATACTTTTGCAGAGAATGCTATAAAGCATGGGTTAAAACACCTGGAAGGGAACGGAAAAATAATTATTTCTATTGGAAAAAATTTAAAAGAATATGAAATTTTAATAAGCGATAATGGTATAGGCAGGCAGGAAGCAAAGAAAATTGAATTTGAAAGTACAGGGAAAGGATTAGGAATACTAAATCAAATTCTGGATCTGTATTATGACCTGATGAAAATCAGAATAACTTATGTTATAAAGGACATTATTGATGGTAAGGAAAATTCATCGGGTACAGAAGTGCTGATTAAAATTCCAGTTAATTAAAATTGATGGATCCAGAACTAAAAAATATAAAATGTGTAATAATTGATGATGAACAGGAAGCTTGCGACAGGCTTGAAAACCTTCTCAACAAGATTCATGGAGTACAGGTATTAAAAAAAGAAATTAAACCTGAGATAGGAATAAAAGAAGTTATCAGCTCGTTCCCTGATATTGTGTTTATTGATGTTGAAAT
>JAUSIA010000168.1 GCA_030648225.1 Ignavibacteria bacterium
GCAACTGACCGGTCTAATTTTAAATCCTGCGCTTTATAAACAACGCCCATTCCGCCTTCGCCTAATTTTTCAGTTAGGCTGTAATGAGAAATTGTTTTCCCAATCATAAAAACCTCTTTATAGTTAACAGGCTTCGGCGGACAAGCCCGCCTTCACCAAGTTTATCAATTAATTTGTAATGGGAAATTGTTTGTCCTGTCAGATTATTCATACAAATCTCCTTTATTTCCCTTTAATGAGTTCTAAAAATTCAGGTTCATTACGAATACTTTCCAGGTCTGTATCTCTTTTAAGCCACTCAAATTCAGCATATCCCACTGCAATAGCATTTTTTATAGAGTCAATAGCGAGTTTTTTTTCTCCCATCTGCGCATAGAAGCAGCCAGCATTATATGGCATCAAAGGATCTCCGGGGCTTAATTCGAGGGCTCTCTCCGCTTCAATTTTCGCCTCTTCTTTTCTCCCAAGCTGAGCCAAATCAGTAGCTAAATACATATGTCCACGTGCATCATCAGGATGCTGAGAGAGATATTTCTCATACACTTTAATTCCTTTATGAAGTATCTCATTGTACTTTTCTTTATCACCTAAACGCCCATAAGCAATTTGTAAATCGCCATATATTGCATAGAAATTGGGATTCAACTCTGTAACTTTCAGAAAGAGATTTACAGCCTCTGTTGTTTTATCTGAGGCAAGATAAATTCTTCCGAGGACCCAATATCCTAAAAAATTATTAGGATCAAGTTCAATAGCTTTTTTACCGGCAGTTATTCCTTCATCAAATAAACCTTTATTATAGTAAGCCAGCCCAAGTGCATCATAAGCTTCCGGCAGGGAATTATCATACATAAGAGCTTTAAGACTTAATTCTATCGCTTTATCAAGTAAGCTTTCACTTCTCTCAAAAAGCTGATAGAAGGATGCATTGGCGTGAGCCAAACCTGCATACGCATACGCATAACGCGGGTCTAACTCAATTGCTTTCTGGAAAAGCTGAATAGAAAAGTAGAGACTGTTCTTATTAAAGCGATATAAAAAATCTCTCGCTCTTAAATAACAATCAAATGCTTCAGGATTTAAAGTAGGGCGTTTTGTAAGTACAACTTTTTCTGTAGGCGAAAGTTTAATCATTAAAGCATCAACTATTTGTTTTGAAACCTGTTCCTGTATATCAAATACATCGGCGAGGGTTCCTTTATAAGTTCCAACCCAAAGCTGTTCATCGGTTTCCACATCAATAAGCTGAGCAGTGATTCGTAAATTATCATGAAATTTTCTTACACTACCTTCCATTATATATCTTTCACCAAGTTCTCTGCCGATTGTTTTAATATCTTTATTTGTTTTCTTAAACTGCATTGATGTTGTACGGGATATTACACGCATATCTTTTAACCGTCCAAGGTTTGCAATTATTTCATCTGTAAGTCCATCACTGAAATAATCGCTCTCCTGGTCAGGACTAATGTTATCAAAAGGAAGAACTGCAATTGCCTTCTTTTTATCTTTTTGTAAAGAAGTTTCTATTTCTTTTTTTACAGCTTCAATATCTCTTATAAAATCATCTAAGTTCTGATATCTTAAAGCCCGGTCTTTAGTAATCAATTTTTTAACAACAGTATCAATCTGGTTCGGAATTCTTCTATCAAGTGAACTTGGTGAAGTAATATCTTCATTTGAAATCATATAAATTAAAGCTGCATCATGTTCTGTTTTAAATGGCAGCTCACCTGTTAGCATTTCATAAAAGACAACTCCAAGTGACCAGATATCTGAACGCTGATCTACACCAATTCCTTGAACCTGTTCGGGAGACATGTAAGAAAGAGTTCCAACAGAAGTTCCTGTTTTAGTAAGTCCGCTGCTTCCTTTTAATTTGGCAATTCCAAAATCCATTATTTTAACTTGTCCATCTTTTGTTATCATCAGGTTTTCACATTTGATATCGCGGTGAACAATATTTTTATCGTGTGCCGCTTTTAGCCCTTTAGCAGTTTGAATTATCCATCCAATGGATTGTTCAAGAGTTAAGCTGTGCCCGGATTTAAGAAGAGATTTTAATACTTCACCTTCGATATATTCCATCACAATGAATTGATTTTTCTCATCCTTATCAATTTCATAGATGGATAAAATGTTGGGATGATTGAGCGAAGCGGCAGCTTTTGCTTCCTGTAAAAACCTGGCTTTATTTTCTTCATTGTTAGAAGAACCGTTAGGAAGAAATTTTATTGCGACAATACGATCAAGTTTTGTATCCTGGGCTTTGTAAACAACACCCATTCCGCCTTCGCCAAGCTTTTCTATAATGCTATAATGAGAGATTGTTTTTCCTATCATCTGGACCTCTTAAGCAAAATAAAGTTTCGGCGGACAAGTCCACCTTCGCCTAATTTTTCTAATATTGAATAGTGTGAAATAGTTTTGCCGATCATAAATACCTTTTTATTTAACAGAATGTTTTTAAAATAAATTTAATGAATCTGCATTATTTATAACTCACCAGAGCATCTTCAACAGATGGGTACTGTTCAAAAATCTGGTTTAATTTTGTAATAGTAAGCAATTCTTCAATCTTGTTGGAAATTCTTGCTAATTTCAAATCTCCGCCGCCATTCTTTACAGTTGTGTAGCTGCTCACTAATATTCCGAAGCCCGAGCTGTTAAGAACAGTTACTCCATCAAGATCAAGAACAACATTTTTTTTACCTTCATCAAGCATTTTATGCAGAGTTAAATTTAATTCTTCAGCAAATGGTCCCCCCAAGAGTTTACCGCGAAGATGTACTACAACTGAATTGTATTTCTCTTCTACTTTCATATCCATCATATCCATTTTTAAATACTCCTCATTTTTATTCAAAAATAATTATGGGATAGTGTTTTATTTATCCTTCATCAATTCTATATACGAAGGCTCATTACGGATACTGTTAAAATCAGGGTCGCGTTTAATCCATTCATAATTCTCATAGCCGCTTTTTATAGAATCACCTAATAATCGTATGGCTTCCTTCTTTTCACCGAGACGGGCATATAAACAAGCACCATAATACATCATTATTGTATCGTCAGGACTTAAATCTAATGCCTTTTCACCTTCCATTTTTGCTTCTATTGTTTTCCCAACCTTTGCTAAAGTAACAGCATAAGCCATTCTTCTGTATGTATCTTCAGGATGTTGAATTAAATATTTGGGGACAATACTAATAACTGTTTGAAGCACATTATTATATTTTTGTATGTCTCCTATTCTCTCACAGTACATTTCAAGATCGTCATACGCAGTAAAGAAATTTGGATTGATTGATACTACTTTTTCCAAAGCTTCAATTGCTTCTTTATCGCGATCAGTTGAATGATAAATTCTAGATAATATCCAATAAGCATTAGAATTATTTGGATCAAGTTCTATTGCTTTTCTCGTTGCTGTTAATGCCTGATCAAGTTCATTTTTTCCAAAGTAAGCTAATCCCAGAGAAGCATAGGCTTCAGATAAAGATGAATCATACATTAATGCTTTTAAACTTACCTCGAGAGCTTTATCTAACCAGGTTTCTTGTCTGTCAAAATCACGATACATTGCACCATATGCTTCACCTAAACCTGCATACGCAGAAGCAAAACGGGAATCAAGTTCTACTGCTTTTTGAAAGAGAAGAATTGCAAAGTCTAAATTATTTTTTGTTCTGTTTAATAAAAAATTTCTTCCACGTAAATAACAATCGAAGGCTTCCGCATTTAATGTAGGTTTTTTTGTCAACTCTACTTTTTCAACAGGACTTAACTTTAGCATCATGGTATCTGCAATTTCCTTTGAAACTTTTTCCTGGATATCGAAAATATCAGCCAGCTTTCCCTTATAAGTTTCACCCCATAACTGGATTCCTTTATTAACTTCGATCATCTGAACTGATATTCGCAGATCGTCCTTAAACTTTCTTACACTGCCTGCCATTATATAGCGAACACCTAATTCTCTTCCGATTGTACTAATATCTTTGTTTGTTCCTTTAAAACGCATTGAGTTTGTCCGTGCAACAACACTTACTTCTTTTATCCTGGAAAGAGTAATTATTAATTCTTCGGCAAGACCATCAGCAAAGTAATCCGTTTCTTTATCAGGACTGATATTTTCAAAAGGTAATACCGCAATTGTTTTATCTATTTCAGATTTGGCCTGAACACCGGTTTTATTCCGCAGTTCCTTAAGTTCTTTCAGTAATTCATCAACTGACTGGTATCTCAGATTCGGATTTTTATTTAATAATTTTTGAATTATCTGCTCTAATTTTACAGGGATGTCTTTTCTTATTGAAGAAATGGACTCAGGTTCTTCGTTTAGGATTGAATAAATTATTGCTTGTTCAAAGTCTCCACGAAAAGGAAGTTTTCCAGAAAGCATTTCATAAAGGATAACCCCCATCGACCATATGTCTGTTCGGTGGTCAATGCTTTCACTCCGTGCCTGTTCAGGAGACATATAGGCAGCTGTTCCTATCGTTAATCCGATTTTGGTTATCAATGTGGTTCCTTTCACTTTGGCAAGACCAAAATCCATTATTTTAACCTGTCCTGAATTCGTTATCATTATGTTGCTGCTTTTAATATCCCTGTGAATAATACCTTTTTGGTGTGCTGTCAGAAGTCCTTTGGCAATCTGCTCTATAATATCTAAAGTCTCTTTTATACTTAATTTTTCAGATTCGATTTTCTTTTTCAACTCAGGACCATCAATATATTCCATAACTATAAATACTTCAGAATCAGAATCTTCAATAGAGTGAATAGTTGAGATATTAGGATGATTTAAAGCAGCAGCAGCCTGAGCTTCAATCTCAAATCTTTTTCTTTCTTCTTCATTTGCCGAGATATACTTAGGAAGAAATTTAATCGCGACTTCTCGTTTAAGTTTAGTATCTTCAGCTTTGTACACCACACCCATTCCGCCTTCGCCGAGCTTTTCTAATATTTTATAGTGAAGTATTGTTTCGCCGATCATAATATTATTCTTAAAATAAAAAGGCTTGGCGGACAGGTCCGCCCTGCCTACCGGAACTTAAGTGTAGGCAGGCTTCACCGAGCTTCCCTAAAATTTTATAATGGAGTATTATTTCACCAATCATTACATAAAACCTTACTTTAAACCCTTTACCAATTTTTCATATCGCGGATTTCCCCGCAATGGTTCCCAGGTAGGATCAAGCTTAAGAAGCCAGGTTGATATTGCATCCGTGGGTCTTTTGAGCAAATCTTCAAATGCATTCAAAGCTAATTCCTGTTCACCTACCATTGTATAAATTTGAGCAAGATCAAGTAAGCGGAAAGTACCTCGCCATGCTTCTTTTGAAATCGGCATTAATTCATAACCATGTTTACCCTCCCTTATAGCATCTTTTTTCTGATCAAGCCCTGCATAACAAATACCCAAAGAACAATATAATCTTGAATCCTCGGGATTCTGTTTAATTTTTTCCTGCAGGATTTTTATTGCCGATCTAAAATGTTTCTCTGCAAGACTTTTATTTTTCATAAAGGTATAAATCTGACCTAAAAATAAATCTTCCGGCTTATAATAATACTGATCATCAATCTCTTTAATACCTTTAATTTGTGTTAAAGCACTGGAAAAGTTGCCATCCAGAATATCACATAAATAAAGCATGGTATTAAAATAATATGAGTCCAATCCAATTTTTCTTTTCTTTGCATTTAAAATAATTGTCCGTGCTTTTTTTATATCACCATTAGCAAATAAATAGCATCGAGCTTTATAATCATATGGTAGAATTGCTTCAGGTGCGATTAAACTGGCTTTATCTAAAAAAGTAATGCTCACGTCAAATTCCCGTAAAAGGCAATAAGTTTCACCTATTGAAAAAACGGTTTCATAATTCCTTGGATCGAGTTCGAAAGTTTTTTTAAAATATTCTATTGCTTCACGCATTTTCCCCTGTCGCCTGAATACAAAAGCGATTCCATTATTTGCTTTTATATGTTTTGAATTAAGTCTGAGAGCTTCATTGTATTCCTTCAGGGCTAATGTATAATCAAGAATACCGTGATAGTAATAATCTCCCATAGAAACGTGAGTTTCGGGTAAATTAGGGTTAAGCAGTAAAGATTTTTGAGCATTGTCTTTAGACTTTTTTAAATTTTCCTCAGATCGCTCGAAATACGCCCAATGCAAACTTGATTGTACGGTTGATAACGCAGCATAAGCTTCTGCAAAGTTGTCATCTAAATTTATTGCATTCTCAAGAAGCTCTTCAGCAATTCTACAATTCTTTTCATTTGTAATATCCTGCGAATAATAGAGTGCCTTTAAATAAAGATCATAAGCTTCAGAATTATTTGTTATCGTGCCTTCAAGAGATTTTTGTTCTGATTTAATGAGATTTAAATTCAAAGCATCTGCAACAGTTGCAGCTATATCAGTCTGAAGTGTGAAAGCACTGGAGAAATCTGCTTCGTACGGCTTGGACCACATCTGAGAAGAATTTTCAATATTTATTAATAAAGGATTAACCCGGAATCGCTTTTTTCCATCCGGCAATTTCTCCCATTGAATAGTTCCTTCCAGTATAAACTGCACACCAAGTTCTTCACCAATTTGCTTCAGGGATTTTTGAGTATTTTTATATTGCATCGCACTTGAACGGGCAATAACTCCTAAGCCTGATAACCCGGACAACTTACTTATTATTTCACCGGTAATGCCATCAGCAAAATAATCATCTTCAGGAGAACCTAAATTTTCGAACGGAAGGACAACAATCATTTTTCTTTCTGAAATTGTTTGTCTCTCACCTGTTAAATTGTTGAAAT
>JAUSIA010000169.1 GCA_030648225.1 Ignavibacteria bacterium
AATTCAGTTATCTGTTCAAGAACATTATAAGGGTATGGAGAATATATTATAGAAGCCTTGCCGCCAGAATGTTTTACACCCCAAAGTTCATGAGTTACGGGTGAAACGGCAAGATGACCTATTCTTGAATCTTTAAAAAGAATTTTTGTCTCCTCTGTTTCAACATCAAGAACATAAACATCTCTGTAAAGCTGGTTATTATTTGTTGTATAGAAAAAAAAACCGTTCTCATAATCAAATGCAGTAGAGGCAACTTGATACTGGCTTGGTGTTGGCAAAGTTCCTATATCATTAGATGCAAGAGAACGGAGATCCAGCTTCAGAATTGAGGATAAATGATGCGGTTGATGATAACCAAAAATTACTGTTTCAGATACCGGATCAAAATGAGGCTGAGTTGTAAATCCAAATGGTTCGTCTTTTATTCTTTTTACATAAGTAGTTTTTGATGAATTAAGTTTTTCAATATTCTTTTTCTGAAATTCCTTTTCATATTGTAGGAAATTATTCCATTCTTCATCAAAATCTTTATTAAAAACAATTTCAAATTTATTTTTAAATCCATGGTAAAAATCTCCGGAAGAAATTTTAAACCATTCGAGAAGTTTTTGCGAATCATATTTGATTGCAAGATAAGCGGCAAACCGTCCACCATATAAATAGTATAAAGTCTCTAATAAAAAAGAATTATGAGTTGTTTTTGCATCAAGCCTTATATCTGAAGGAAATTCCTCATTATCAATGACCATAGTCCGGAAATACATTTCATCAAAGTTGCCAAGAATTCTTCCAAAGCCTCCGCTCATCCATGTTTCAAGAAAAACAGCAATAGCTTCCTGATGCCATCTTGGAGTGTAACGACTATAATTCGTAAGAATACTATAGAAAACCGTAATTGGTTGTACCTGTTCGGGAGTAACTTTTTGAAAAACTTTTCTTAAAAAATTTTCAATATTCGATGCCTGGTCATTTACAACTATATGAACAAGTTCATGACTGATCAACCACTGCAATCTTTCATTGTAAGGGATATTTTCATAACCCGGTTCCAAAGGTTCAATTTCAAGCCGGATAAAATTCCGGGGAATAGTCGTAGTAGTTCCAAAACCATAATCACTTACATCGTAAGTGTTAATTATAATTTTCTCTGAAGGTTTATAATCAAAAAGATTCATCAATACTTTTAAAGAGCTTTCGGCAGAACGAATGATGTAAGGAATTATTGAAGAATGACTTTCACGGTAAAGAACTGTAAAGTTTTCACTTTCGGTTTTAAACCAATCTAAAGGATCTGGCTCAACATTAATTCTGACAACAAGATCAGTTGTTCCAGGGATTTCCGAGACCTCGCTAAAATTATAATCAATATTTATTGTTAGAGTTATTTCAAGATTATTGTTGACAACCATAGATTTGATATTACTTACTAAACTTGTTTTAATTTCAAACACCGAATCTGATTCTAAACTGGAATTATTAAGAATGATTTTGAATTTCCCTTTATTATAATAGCTCCTGTAAGAAAGAATTTTTTGATCGGAAAAAAGTCTGATTACAATACCGCCGCCTTTTTCATAAACCAGGATTTGTGAAATCTTTGCTTCGTTTAGTTCTATTTTATCTGATGAATCTTCTTTGAAAAAATCCCCAATAGGAATAACATTACTGCTTATTAACACATTTAATGAATCGGTAAGATATATTTTTTTACCCAAAGCAATACTTAATGCTTCTAAAGAGTAACTAATAGGAATATAGAGATGATTCTCTTCTGTGAAAGTGGAAACAGGAAGTTGAAAAGTTTTGGAATGATTTTCTTTTTTATTCATCAGCGTTATAAAAGGATGACCTGAAGCAAATATTAATTTTGCTTGTTCAAAATCAGCCTCGAAAATGGTTCCATTATTTATTTTTTGGTGAGGTATTGAAAGTTGATCAATAAAATCAGAAAATGAGAAATAATAGTTTTCATGAAGTTTTTTTACCTTAATTTTATACTGAGTGTTATTATAATCAATTTTTAATTCTTGGGTCTGGGAATAAAGATGATTGTAGAAAGAAAAAAGAATAAAAAAATAAAACAAAAATCTCATTACAAAACTATCTCATGAAATAAATAAGTAAACGTCCAAAGATAAATATTCGATACTAATCTAAAAACCATAATAAAAAAGCCTTCAATTTTCATTGAAGGCTTTAATTATCTTTTTTGCAAACAGATAATTTAGTTCAACTGTGTCAATTTCCTGTCTTCAGCATAATTATCTTGAAAAACCATAAGTGCTTCCCAATTCATCAAGCTGTGAGCCTGATCTTGAAAAACCATAACGGCTTCCAAGTTCATCAAGCTGTGAGCCTGATCTTGAAAAACCATAACGACTTCCCAATTCATCAAGCTGTGAACCTGATCTTGAAAAACCATAAGTGCTTCCCAATTCATCAAGCTGTGAGCCTGATCTTGAGAAACCATAACGGCTTCCAAGTTCATCAAGCTGTGAGCCTGATCTTGAAAAACCATAACGGCTTCCAAGTTCATCAAGCTGTGAGCCTGATCTTGAAAAACCATAACGGCTTCCGAGTTCTTGAATTTGTGCTGAAGATTTGCTCTCAAGAACCGCGATATTCTGTATATCGACTGTTTCACTTGAGTTAGCGGAATTTTGGAGTTGAACTGCGTTTTGAGGAACTCTGTATCTAACAGCTTCCTCAACATTATTCATAGTTTGAGCATATCCTAAAGAATATACTCCAACTAGAATAATCGCGGAAAAAAGAGCTTTAAGCATAGCACACCCTTTTTAAATATAACATAGCGTAGAAAATGACACATTTCCCTACAATAGCTCTGTGTTGTGTTCAAGATATATACCACCAGCTAAATTTGCTGATTTAAGGGCGGGTTTTAATCATTAAAGATAAAATTCGTAATTGTTACATTATATATGAAGTAAAAATAGTGGAATTGTAAAATATTCTTACAGATTACTAACTTTTCAGAAGTTTATCTAACTTCGGTCTGGATATACCCAGAATCTTCGCAGATTTTGTTTTATTTCCCCTCATTTTTCTTAGAACTTCTTTTGCATAAAGTTGTGAGAGTATAAGTAAATTAATGTTCTCATAATTTAAATCTAACCGAATCAAATTTGGATGAAATGAAATATGTTCTTCTTTTTCCAGAATGTTCAATGGGAGGTTCTTTAAAAGAATTGCAAAATCATTTACTCTAAGTAAATTATCTTCGCTAAGCAGAACAGCCCTTTCAACTGCATTTCTTAATTCTCTAACATTTCCGGGCCAGGTGTAGGAAAGTAAAAATTCTTTTAACCCATCTTCAAATGTATCAATCGACTTATTAAATTGTTCATTAAACTCTTCGACAAATTTTTCTGTAAGAAGAAGAGTATCTTCTCCTCTTTCTCTTAAAGGAGGCAGCATTATAGATACAACGTTCAGCCTATGATATAGATCGTTCCTGAAAAGATTTTTTTCTACCATATCATTTAAATCTCTGTTTGTTGCAGAGATTATTCTTGTGTTTATAGGAATATCATCAACACTTCCAAGTCTGCGAATAACTTTTTTTTCAATAACCCGTAATAATTTAACCTGGAGATTAAAACTTAAATCTCCCACCTCATCCAAAAAAAGAGTTCCGTTTTCCGCAAGCTCAATTAAACCCAGCTTCCTGTATAAAGCATTTGTAAAAGCACCTTTTTCATGTCCAAATAATTCAGACTCCAGTAAATCTTCAGGAATTGCAGAACAAACTATCTCAACAAATGGAGCATTTGAAGTTTTACTGTTTTTATGTATAGCTTTTGCAAGTAATCCCTTTCCTGTGCCTGTTTCTCCAAGCAGCAAAACACTAACATAACTATTCTCTGAAACTTTTTTAGCTATTCCTATTATAGATGAAAATTCTTTTGAGGTACCGACTATAGAATTAAAATCATATAATTCAGATTCTTCTTGCGTAACTGGTGCGGTAAAGTAAGTATTATTACTTATAACCTCAGTAAGGTATGAAATGAATTTAGGTATTTCATGAGGGAAGAGAAAAATATTGATGAATCCCATTTTAACCAATGAAGTAATTAGAAGAGCCGAATCATTTCTGGTAACGACAATAAATTTATTATTTAACGAATCCTTTTGTTCAAATATTTTATTTAAAAAATTCGAATAGAGATTTTCAACAAGGAGAACAATAATATCATCTTGTTCTATTTCAATATTGCGAGGAGCTTGGCAAACAATTTCTGCTTCTTTAATATCAAGCTGCTTTATAATAGAAGTTACTGTTGAAACTTCTTTCCTATCAGAATAAATTTTAACTTTTACTTTTTTTGAAACCATTTTGATAATTCTTTCTCCAGAAAATCCAATCTTTGAATCGCTTTTTCTCTCTCGGGATTCATTAAGTATTTTTCTTTTAATCTGGTTTCTGTTATTTCATCTGCAATAAAATAAATAAGTTTTTTTGCATATACGATATATTCAACAGCCTTGGGGAAATTTCCTCTTTCGTAATAAATCTCTCCCAGCTTTAGTAGTACCTTCCATGTTAACTCTGTAACGTAATTATTTTTTAGAATTTCATAGGCTTTTGTAAAACAATTAATTGGATTTGGAATATTTAACTTTTCACTCTTGGTAGAAATTTCTCCAATCAAAAATTCTCTGTGTGCTCTTGTTATTGAATTTTTGCTGCAAACCTCAAGAAATTCTTTCTCATTAATAGCATCAAATGCTTCAAGATATTTTTCATTATTTATACAAGCTTCACACAGCAGGATATTCGTTTTTACAAAATTTGTTCTGTCATTTAACTCCTGGTATTTATTTTTAATCTCACTTATTAATTCTTCATTAGAATTTTCTTTTTGTAAATACTCAAGAAATTTAATATTATTAGTATGTTTTTCAGAACCTTCGGGAACCAATTCACGATACTCTTTAACAGTTTTAACTAATTCATCTTTATCACCAAGGCTCGAAAATAATTTTCCAAGGTAAAATATTTCATCAGCAATTCCTTCTATATTGGCTAACTTAATAAATATCTGTTTAGCTTTCATTAATGAATTGTAAGCATACTGGTAATTGCAAATATCAATATTTACTTCACCTAAATTCCCTAGTGCAGAAGCTTCTCCATCTCTGCTCCCAAGTACAGAAAATATTTCTATTGCCTGGCTGTATTGTTTTATCGCTTCATCAAAAGCACCAAGCTCATAATAATAAATTCCGTAATTAAGAAGATGTTTTGCTTCCTGATCAAGATTGCCGATTGAAAGATTTTTTTCATGCGCAGAATCCCAGAATTTCTCAGCGCTGGTATGTTCTCCTTTCATATTATAAATATTGCCAATATTTCTTTCAACCTTTGCTTCCTGGAGAATTGAGTTAATCTGTTTATAGTATTCAAGAGATTTTTCAAATTCTTTTACTGCATTACCCAGATTATTCCTTAGATAAATCTCAATTAATCCCAGCAGATTATAGCATTTAGCTTTTTCTTCAATAGAAGTAAAATCGTTTTCAATAATTCTTCTTGCATAATCTTCTGAGACTTCATATTTACCCAAATCAAATTCCGCATACGCAATCTCGACTAATAATTTTTGCTTTCGTTCTTCATCACTAATTTTCTTTACAAGATGACTGAGAAGATTTTTCCCTTCATCAAGTTCACCAAGTTCAATCAGGCAGCTTCCTTTTAATATCAGCAATTCATCCTCGGGATCCTCATTAGGTTTTGCTAATAAACTATCAATAATGCCTAAAGCGGATTTTGCATCATTAAGTTTGTAAAGAGTTTGAGATAGCCAGAAACCCAATTTGGTTTTATATTCATCAGGTAAGGGAAGTTCCAGGAGATGATTTAAAATATTTTTCTTATAAGAATATGCCGATAATCTTTCTGCTTCATCAATTTCATCTGATAGGATTTTGTAACTTGAAATGAATTGCTTACCAAGTTCATATTGTCTCGCTAATTCATTCCGGTTGAAATTACTAAATTGTTGGGCAATAGAATCAGCAATTTTAATATGATAGTCTTCTTTATCATCAATAGTTGAATAAACATATTTTTTCAGACTTTCCGAAGTAAAGGATAATGTGTTTGCAATATTTGATACCTGCAGAATATTTTTTTCTTCAAGGCTTTTTGTATTACCATAAACTTCTTCAGTTGATATATCATTTAACACAGCAATAACATTTACTTCGGGCAGATTTTCAAAAGAAGATAAAACCTGTGCTGTTTTTATTTCGTCCGGAGTTAAAAGAGAAAACCTTAGTTTGAATATTTCTTCATGAGAACTCTCAAGCAACTTTTCTGTTTTTTCATCTTCAACTATATCTGGTCCATCAGGAGTAAACCTGATAATATTAAGTAGAATTAAATCCCTGATAAAATTGATGATGCTTCCGGGTAATAAATCAGCGTACCTGGTAATTAATTTTTTCAATTGATCTTTTGGAAAGAATGTCGCTAAAGCAAAATCAAGATATTCGGTTAGATCATCTTCTGTAAAGGGAGATAAATTTATTACACGGGCTTTATTAATAATCTTTTCTGCTGCCCCCGGAAAATCAGTTCTTTCAGTCAGAATTATATTTATTCCATTTACCTGAAATATGGGAAGCAACCCATTAAAAATATCAAGTGTAAATTCATCAAGAAGATTAAAATCATCTATAATAATGTTGAACTTTCCCCGACCAAAGTCGGGATGGTTACCAATTTCTGAAGAAATTCTTGTAAAAATGGATTTCAGA
>JAUSIA010000178.1 GCA_030648225.1 Ignavibacteria bacterium
ATTCCTGATTTTCTTAAAGAATAGTTTAAAGCAACCTGGCTCATTGAAACTTTTCTTTCTTTGGAAATCTTTTCCATTACGGTTAAGATTTCCTCTCCCCTCTCAATATCATAAGGAAGATGATGACTGGGTTTTTTCAATCTTGTCCCTTTTGGCCACTTCTTTCCTTTGCGGTATTTTCCTGAAAGAATTCCTCCATGCAGAGGACTCCAGATAATTATCCCAATCCCCTGATCAATGCAGAGAGGTATCTGTTCATATTCAAGATCTCTTCCGACAAGCGAATAATAAGCCTGCAGACTGGTTATCTTCTGCCAGTTATGCTGTTCAGCAATTGCCTGAAGTTTCATTATCTGCCATGCAAAGAAATTTGATATGCCGATATATCTTACCTTGCCTGATTTAACAAGTGAATCAAGTACGCTCATCATTTCATCAAGAGGTGTCATAAAATCAAATGAGTGAACCTGGTAGAGATCAATGTAATCTGTTTTTAATCTCTTAAGACTCTCTTCGCAAGCTCTAATCAAATGTTGTCTTGAATGTCCTTCCCCATTCGGGCCTTCCCACATTCTTCCTTCACCTTTTGTCGCAATGACAACATTTTTTCTTTTCCTGCCAAGAGCTTTCCCCAGCATTATTTCGGAAAATCCCAGAGAGTAAACATCAGCAGTATCAAAAAAATTTACCCCGTTATCAATCGCAACTGATGTTAAACGGTTTGCATCTTTTTGTTCCTGGACGCCGAGATGTGTCCAACCTTTTTTAGTTGTAAAAGTCATTACACCAAAACATATTTCAGAAACCTGTAGTCCTGAATTACCAAGGAAACGGTATTTCATTTTATTTTCTCTATGAGCGATAAGTCAGGTTCTCCATGAGTGTGGTTCCATAAATGCCCTTCTCTTTTTTTTCCTTTAAGACTTGTTTCAAACCAGATTCCATGAATTTCCTCATAAACATTTGGAAGATCATGATGATCACCCATTTTTGTTGCAAGAAAATATCCCGGCTTCAGTTCATACTTTTTTCCTTCAGAAACAGCAAGACCTGAACCTTTGAAGATAATCCAATACTCATCGCAGTCATGAAAATGATTATCAAATTCTGTTGTCCGGTTATAATGCACTGGATCACCTATGTTCTTAGGGTTTTCACTATTATTCATTGTAAATACTCCGCAGGAACCTGTTTCATCAGACCAGTTGCCGCTAACATGAATTATCGTACAATCTTCTTCAGCATTAAATCGTATCTCAGAACCTTGATCATTCAATTCAAAATAATCTTCTTTTTTTACTTTCAAATTTTTTCCGTCCAAAAATATTTCACTTAATCCTTCACCAATAAAAAAATTTTCCTTAGGTGATTTCTGCTTGAGAGATTTTACTTCACCTTTTTCAATTTCTAATATCTCAATGAAATCGAGTTCACTCCATTCAGGCAAAGAATCTACTGAACATTTTAAGAGAGGCATAATTAAGCTGCTAATCCCATTAATCTCTTCACGAGCTGAACAGATTGTGCGGCATCTCTTGTAAAACCGTCTGCATGAATTTCATCTGCAAACCTCTGGCTTGCTGCCGCACCGCCTATAATAACTTTATTATTTAAACCGTTAGCTCTTAATGCTTCAATAGAAATTCTCATATTCTCCATTGTAGTTGTAAGCAAAGCAGACATACCTATAATTGCATTAGGATATTTTTTTGCAGTTTCTATAAATTTTTCAGGCGGAGTATTTATTCCAAGGTCAATAACTTCGAAACCGCCGCCTTCAAGCATCATCCTAACAAGGTTCTTCCCGATATCATGCATATCTCCTTTAACTGTCCCGATAATAACTGTACCTATTTTTTTTGAATCTTCACTCTTTAATAATGGTTCTATTATTTGCATTCCGGATTTCATCGCCTGAGCCGAAAGAAGCATGTCGGGAACGAAATATTCCCCATCTGAAAATTTTTTACCGACCATTTCCATTCCGGTAATTAAAGATTCATTTAACACTTTTGAAGCAGGAATCATTTCATCAATCGCTTTCTGAACAAGATCTTTTACTCCCGGTTTTCCTGCAAGATCAGGAGGATACTTTGAATTTAAATCAATATGTCCTCTTATTACATTCTCTTTTATTTCTTCAATCAGATTCATTTATTTCCTCATTAAATTTATTTGCAATTTTTATTTAAGGTTATATTCATCAGGCAGAAACTTATCTGTATAAATTCCACTCTTCATCATTTCGATCATTATATTTTCATCTTCAGGAATTCCATCAAGCTGCATTGAGAGCATATTCAGCCAGCGTGTTTCAATATCATTTAATTTGAGATCTCCTTTATCTACTGCTTCTCTTAATATCTTAAGAGTTTCATCAACAGCACATAGCGTCATTTTATAAGGAGAATTTTCCTGTATAAGTTTTTGCGAGAGATCAATTACAATCTCTGGTTTGAGTATATATGCCTGCGCGTCAAAGCCTGCATCGCTTTCAACCATCCAGTTTCTATATTTAAGAGTGAATT
>JAUSIA010000196.1 GCA_030648225.1 Ignavibacteria bacterium
TATCAGATAACAAAAGAATAATCAATCAGCAATCGTAAACGAATCAACGATTAAGTATTAATTAAATCACCCTTAAATTCTCAAGTATTTAAGGATGGTTATTGTGTTAATGAGTTGATTCGTTTAATTGATGGTGTTGCATTGCGGTTAGTTGTGGCGAGCGGAGCCAGGTTCCAGACGGTACCTGGCGGAGCGAGCCCCAGAAAACCATTCCGAGAAGTTAAATTAATATACTGGTATTCTCCCGCCTCCGCTTTTGCTGCCTCCTTCGCCGGAGTGGCTACGGAAGGCCGAGTCTGGCGGGCAAGCAAGTATTTAAGGATGTTTGTGTTGAGGAATTAAATTAAAACTGTCGGCGAGAAAAAACGCAAAAATTTTTTTTAAATTCCAAATTTAATATATCAGTTCTAAGGAGGATTTCAACTGAGTATTTCTATATCAAATTATTGGTAAAGGAAATTTTTACTGTCTGTGGATCTGGTTTACTTATATAAGTATTTTCCTTTGCAAAAACTTTCTCAAAGTGCTTGATAAGTTTATCCTCATTAGCTCCTTTCTTAACGGGAATAAATTTGCCAATTATTATAGATATATTTTCATTTCTCTCAAACGATAAAAGCTTAAACCAAAATCCCTTTTTTGAGCCAGTCTTGATTATAAAATCATCCATTTCTGTTATATCTTTGAATCTGTAATGAAAACGCCTGTCCTGCCAGAGAAGCGAAAAGGGAAAATAGCGGGTAATAAAAGTAAGGTAAGGAAAAATTATGCTTAGAAGATTAATTCTTACAATTTCTTTAGTTGTCAGATCGCTGACTTTCTTATCAGGACTTATCCAGTTGTATTGCTCAAAATCCCCCATACCTCCGACATTAATTATTTTTTCTGGTCATTCTTAAAAACTTCTCTTGGTTTTGATCCTTCCGAATCTCCAATAATTTTTGCTTCCGTTAACTGGTCTAAGAGTCTTGCTGCCCTTGAATATCCAATTGAAAGTCTTCTCTGTATTAAAGATGCGCTTGCCCGATCATATTGTCTTACAATTTTTTTTGCTTCTTCAAATAACTCATCCGGGGAATTATCCTCATGAATATATTCTTTCGGATCAGGAAAACCGGACAAATAATTTTCGATCCTCCTTATTCTAATTTTTAATCCCGCAATTTCTGTTTTTAAATTCTCTATTTCTTTCTTCTGCTCATCCATATTATTTAATTGTCCTTATTATTTACCGATTCAAAGTTATTGTCAAACATAATTCTCTTATTCCCAGAACCACAAGTAATCAGGATCTTCTACTTCTACTATTTTAGCTTTAAGCATTTTATAAACGTCGTCTTCCATAACTGTCTGCCAAGTCCCTTCGTAGTAATGTACTATCGTCTCATTATTAACCCAATTTTTTGTCATAAATTTAACAAAAGCAGTATCATTTGTATTTTCATATCTTTCAGACTTAATCACATTTACATCCAAAATATCCTTGAATCGACTGGTCCATTCTTGAAAGTTAGTCTTCAATAGATATTCTTCACTTAACAAATTGAAACCATCCCTCATTCTTCTGGCTTTAAGATAAGTGTAGTATGCTCTAACTGCCTCTTCAGGAGACTTAGACGGATCAACTTCAATTTTTGTAATTCCCTGATCGGTAAAAGAGGGAACCATCGTCTTTACCTGATCTGCCGAAATATAAAGAGATAATCCGGCCAGACTTAGTGTATTAATTCCTACAACATTTCCGCACTGATCAGCAATAGGTCCGCCACTCATTCCTCCAACCAAACTTATATTTGTTTGCAGATAAACAACAGGACTTTTACTGGATTTTCGAAAATCTACGAAGTTACCACGGACAATAGTAGCTTTACCAACCAAACTCGTACCCAATGGGTAACCGGTTGCTATTAACGGTTCGTCTTGACGAAGCAATACGTTATCAGGTAGGGGTAAAACCCTATCGGGATATCTATTTTCAGTGAAAAGAACGGCTAAATCAGCGTCTTCATTGCCCAAAATTTTATTTGGCGTAACGAAACTTCCGTCAGGAAAGATAATTTTCGGACTTGGTTCATAAGCAATAACATGGAAGTTAGTGATTATTCTATCTTCAGAAATAAAGAATCCCGAACCCTCTGAATATCCGCCAACTATCCGGACTACGGAATTCTGCAGATTTTCCTTAGCCCCAAATGAACATAGGAATTTACCATACCAACCATATTGAGTACGTAAATAATCGGCAATAACAAATAATGAAGCCAATAAATATAATACAACTGCGATAATAAAAATAGATTTTAGGAAGTTTTTTAAACTCTTGAATGGGTAGACAACACAATCAATAATAAGGCCAATAATAGCCATCGTCAGCTTGATCGCAAACTTAACCAGATAGTATATGGAGTAAGTGAAAAGCTTGGTTGGAAAGAGGTAGAAAGGAAAAAAGAGGCGTTTAAAGTAAGCTTTTAATCTAACTGCAAGGTTCTTCCACCTAAATCTAATTTTCTTTGATAACTTCTCAAAATAATCCATACTGGTTATAAAATCTCGGCTTGTAGAAATTTAAATAATTGCTTATATATTTCTACCATTGCAAGGGTATCCAGCTTGCAATACTTTTCAAGGTCATTTAAGATTTGCGCTTTTAAATCATCTCTTTTGCCATCCAAAACTGATTCCATCCACAATCTTTGAGCAGCAGCACCTTCATGTATCCCAAGCTCTTTATAGGACAGCTCAGTTACCAGTACGGGTAGAACCTTTTTAATTGAAGCACTACCGCCAAAATCCTTATGCACATACCAGTTACTTGAAAACGGAATCATTAGATCATCGACTCTTTCATTCAATTCTTCATAAAAGGATGCAAATTCTGGTACAAGTTTCCCAAGGGATTTATTGCAGTTTTTCTCGAAACTTTCACTCCAGGTTAAAACTGTACCTTTTGTTCCGATATTTGCTTTAAGTGACTTACTTAAAGCTTTGGCCGGGTTTGAATTCTCTTTATGCAAATACATAAATTGTTTCAGTTCGCCGTCAGGTTTGTCTAAAACATGTAGTGAATATTGAAAAGGTATCTGTTGATAAGGACTTATTCCATCGAAATAGGGCACAACGCTTGAAAGCGTT
>JAUSIA010000197.1 GCA_030648225.1 Ignavibacteria bacterium
TATTCAAGAGTTGATAGTAAAAAAGAAAACATGGGACTTACTTCATGGAAGAATGCTCCTGAAGGGAATATTAGAAAGACTGATGTATCGGTTGCAAAAAACTACTTAAATGAGAATGAGCTTGACAGGCTTAATAGAATAGTTGCTATGTATCTTGATTATGCGGAATTACAAGCCAGGAAGGGGATTGTAATGTATATGAAAGATTGGGATAAAAGGCTAAATGCATTTTTACAGTTTAATGAGAGGGAAATATTGGATAATGCAGGTACAGTTACTGCGACTATTGCAAAAGCTTTGGCAGAAAGAGAATTTGGAAAATATCGGATTGTACAAGATAGATTATATGAGTCTGACTTTGACAAAGTGATCGAGAAGTATTTAAAAGGGGAATGAACAATTGGCAACGTGCAATTAAGGAGGTTGTGTAAAATGGCTAACTTTGACCATAGGGAGAAAAAGCTTGAAGAAGCGATTGAATATTATCTAACTACTGAAGGTGGATATGTTTGGGGAAATGCAAATTCTTTTGATAAGCAACTTGCGCTTAATACAAATACACTTTTTGCTTTTATCAAAACCACCCAGGCAAAGGAATGGACAAGGTATCAGGCAATTTATGGAAGTGCAAGTGAAAAAGCCTTCATTGATCGATTTTGTAAAGAGGTGCGGCAGGTAGGTATAATTCATGTCCTAAGGCAAGGGATTACCGACCGTGCCATAAAGTTTCGTCTTGCCTATTTCAAGCCTGAAACGGAACTTAATGAGCAGACATTAAAGCTATATGATCAGAATATACTTTCGTGCACCCGACAGCTCTATTATTCAAGCCGGAATAATAACTCTCTTGATATGGTACTATTCCTGAACGGCATACCGATCGTTACGATGGAGCTCAAAGACCAATTCTCAGGCCAGGATGTATCTGATGCGATAAACCAATATAAGTATGACCGGAGCCCGACAGAAGCGATTTTTGACTTCCCTAACCGTACCTTGGTGCATTTTGCAGTTGACCTTAAGGAAATATATATGACCACCCGCCTGGAAAGTGGCAACACTAATTTTCTGCCATTTAATCAAGGCCTGGGCGGTGCAGGAAATGTGGGTGGTGCCGGCAATCCTGTAAAAGATGATAATTTCGCGGTTTCCTACCTTTGGGAAAATGTTCTATATAAAGACAGTTTAATGGAAATACTACAGAAATTTGTGCATCTGGAAAAGAAGACTAAGAAGGACAAGACTGGCAAAAAGACCGAAACGAAGAGTATTATTTTTCCTCGATACCACCAGCTCGATGTTGTCCGGAAGCTTCTCAATGACGTAAAAAGAACTGGTTCAGGCAAAAATTATCTTATACAACATAGCGCAGGCAGCGGCAAGTCCAATTCGATCGCATGGCTGGCTCACCGTCTCTCCGGACTTCATAATGAGAGCAATGACAAGATATTCAAATCGGTTATTGTTGTTACAGACCGCAAGGTGCTTGACAATCAGTTGCAGGACACAATCTTTCAATTTGATCATAAACTTGGTGTGGTTGAGAAAATTGACAAGAACTCAGCACAATTAAAAGATGCTATTAATTCTGGAAAAGCGATAATAATAACAACCCTGCAGAAATTCCCTGTTATTTATAAAGAAATCATTGGAGGAAATAACAATTTCGCAATTATTGTTGATGAGGCACACTCTTCTCAGACAGGTGAAGCTGCAAAGAAACTGAAGAAGGCACTTGCAGACACAGAGAGTATATTGGAAGAATATGCAAGGATGGAAAACATGGAAGAGGCGGAAAGAAAAGATGATGAGGATAAAATGCTTGATGAACTTGCCGCACAAGGTCAGCATAAAAACCTTTCCTTCTTTGCTTTTACTGCAACACCAAAGGACAAGACATTGCAGATGTTTGGTGAAAAGCAGCAGGATGGCAAGTTTAAGGCATATCATATCTATTCAATGCAACAGGCTATTGAAGAAGGCTTCATTCTTGATGTCCTCAAAAACTACACTACATATAACCATTATTTCGAAATTATCAAGCAGGTTGAAGATGATCCGGAACTGGACAGCGCAAGAGGTGCGACAGCAATCCGCAGGTTTGAATCACTGCATCCGCATAATCTTGCCCAAAAGACTGTTATTATTATTGAGCATTTCAGATCCATCACTAAAAATAAAATCGGCGGCAATGCCAAAGCCATGGTTGTTACATCCTCCCGCCTGCACGCGGTAAGATATCTGCTTGAGTTCAGGCGCTATATTAAAGAAAAGAGATATGATGATTTAGATGTTTTAGTTGCTTTTTCAGGCGCTGTCAATGATGATGGAGCAGAATATACTGAGGAAAAGTTAAATAAAACTTCAGACGGGAAGACAATCAAGGAAAAGCAACTGCCGGAGCAGTTTAGCTCTGTTGACTTTAATATGCTTATCGTTGCAGAGAAATATCAGACTGGGTTTGATGAGCCACTGCTCCATACAATGTTTGTCGACAAAGTTTTATCAGGTGTCAAAGCAGTACAGACACTATCTCGATTAAATCGCACAATACCAGGTAAAAAAGAGGATACTTTTGTGCTTGATTTTGTCAATACTGCTGACGATATAAGAAAATCATTTGAGCCATTTTATCAAGCGACTATTTTATCAGAAGAAGCAAGTCCAAATATTATTTACGACCTTAGAAACACACTTGATGAGTATCATTTGTGGCAACAATCTGAAATAGATATTTTTGCCAAAATCTATTATAAATCGGCTGATCAGGAAATGCCTGACCTTGGTAAACTGGCTGCTTCCCTGCAGCCGGCACTTGACCGCTTAGCAGCAAAAGACTCTAAAGAACAGGATGATATAAAAACCGGACTTGGCCGTTTTGTCCGGCTGTATGCATTTATCACTCAGGTATGCAGAATGTTTGATAAAGAAATGCATAAGTTCAGTGTCTATGTGAAGTTTTTGCTGAAACTCATTCCGAAGGGTAAGATCGACAAAATACTCGTTGATGATAAGGTGCTGCTCGATAAATATAAACTTGAAAAGGACTTTGAGGGTAATATCACTATAAATGAAAATCCTGAAATATGTTCCGCAAAGGGGAACATTGGAGGCAAAGACAAGAAAAAGGAGCCGTTGTCAGTTATTATCGAAAAGATTAACGAGCGGTTTGGTACCAGCTTTTCTGAAATGGATAAGATATTGGCGCAATTGACGCAGGATTTTATGGCAGATGAACGCCTTGTTGACCTTGCTAAAAACAACCCACAGTCAACCTTTGAAAGAATATTTGAGCAGCAGTTTAAAGATATCGCTGCCCTTCGTTATGAGCAAAACGAAGAGTTCTTCGTCAGGATGTTCAAGGATGAAGAGTTCATGTGTGAGGTAATAAAGCTTTTGTTTCCGGAGGTTTATAGGAAGCTCAGGAAGAAGTAATCGGAGGTATTGTAAGCATGGATAATAATAAAAACGAGTGATATTCAAGCATGTTTATTATCCAGACGAAAGGCACGAGCTTTATCTGTCAATAATTGTTCTTATCTCTATTTATTTATGAATTGCCTTAATGTGTCAATATAATCTGGACTTCTGCATTTGCTAAGTTTATGTATTTTCCGGGAATTTGGATGAGGGATAAAAACCAAGCATCTTTCTTTATTACCAATGATGACTTGATTACAAGTACATAAAGAAGGAGATATATTGTATCTACTGCACACTACATTCTTCGCCCTTTTTCCCACTTTTTAAGCATTTGTGGGTTTATAGTTTATTCTAAATCCTTTACAGCTTAAAATTTCTATAAATTTATTATATAAGTTATCAATAAGGCCGAAATCTGTTGGTCTTATAGTAGTTAAAGATCCTTTACCTCCAAACATTCCTGGTTTGCTAATAAGGTAACTAGTGGGGAAAGGATATCGGCCTGCCCAAATCGAAAACTGAGTGATTCTTTTTAATAAATCTTCTTCTTCAGAGCTAAGGATTATTTCCTTTGATATTTCATTTATTTTGTTTACAAGTTTATTCAGATCATGGCTAATGTAATCTTCTTTGAGGTTCCCATTGGCAGTAATTTCTTTTATCGCAGTTATAATACCTTTTAAAGTGTTTTCAAATGAAAAACCGATTAGCATCATATATGTACTGCCTATATTATTATATTCAAAAAATAATGGGAGTTTTTCTGAATTATCAATTAATTCACCACTCGTAAACATTTCAAAAGATTTTTTTACATATACACTAAGTATATCTGCTGATCTTTTTAATATATCGGCAGAATAAATCCAAGAATAAGGGGAATTCGATGTGCGTTTATACTTATCACGAAAAAAATCGTTAGCGTTATCAAATCCAGCAAAACCTTTAGGCCAATTACTCATAAAATATTTCCTTTCAATATAAATATACCTTTTTATTCAAGCCCAATATTTGAATCCTCCGGCTTCCTTATCACTATCTTATCCCCATCAAGGTAAAACCCAACATCTTCATATTCCTTAAGGTCTACCTGGTCAGCAGTACCTTGGTTATGGAAACCTGACCTAAATTACTGACATGGTTTTTTGCTAATCTCATATGCAACTTTCAACTGGTAAATTTTACTATATTATATCTTAGTAATAAAATGGCGTCAAATATTGTATATATGCAATAACTTAAAATTTTTCCCCAGATGTTATTGGTGCTTCACCTATACTTTCCAGCAAAGAATTATACTGATCTTTATCGTTTTCATAAACTTTATTGAGTATAAACTTAGCAGTCTTCTTCATCTCTGGAATCTCTATAGGAGTAATCCCTCTTTCAAAAACTCCAAACAAGTGGGAATATTCATTAATAATTCTGTTAACCAGTGTAGATTCAACAGAACTCTCTCCAAGAAAACACTCTAATTTTTTATCATCACTTATGCTGGGGTTTGGGAATTTGAATGCCAAAAGTAATTCAAGAAATTTTCGTGCGTTGTTCCCAAAATCATAGAATAAAGTTGAGTCAACAATAGTCTCAATATCAGTATTAGCACACTGATAAATTTTGTGAAATAGATAATTAAATTCAGTCACATACTTCACCATGTATTCTGGCATTTCAAAGATTGTACTTTCATCACCTTTTCTTTGAATTATGAAATTCAACATCTTTTTTCCATAATCGCGATCATCCACAAGACGCTTCAGATACTTTAAGAAATCGAGATTGTGAGTTGAAATAAAAAGTTGCTTGAACTTATTTGTTTTTACTATCTCGCTTTTTATCAAACTATATATGAAGAATACATGATTTGCATCTAAACTGGAGATAGGGTCATCTATCCAGATAATAGGTTCATTTCCTTTTGTGCTTATATCATTAAGTTTTGCCATGAAATAACAAAATGAAACCAAACTGCACTCACCCCTGCTGAGGTGGTAAGCTTTCTTTCCGTCTCGTTGTATTTCAAATTTGAACATGCCGCTTTCACTTACTGCATCAATTGGTTCCAATTTTAAAGCATTATGACCGAAGTAGTTATTTAGGTATTTGTTGACTTGTTCAGCACCTTTCTTTTCATCTTTTAACTGAGTTTTTAATTCATTAATTTTAGACTTGCACAAAGAAACATTAGATTTTACTACTTGTAAAGCTGTATCCGCTACTCTTTTTGCCCCTTCAAGTTTAGCAATTTCTTTATTCTTATCAGAATACCTGATCGTGTTTAAAAATGTGTTCACTTCATGGAGTCGTAGCCCATTCCTTGCTTCATTTTGACTTTTGCTAAACGAAGTTGTTTTCTCATTTGTTTGCTTTATAATCTTATTGTATTCAATGATAATATCGACCAAGCTCCCTGTAATATCAGTACAGTCTTTGAAAACACAAGGAGTAGATATCGAATCAAGCCTTTCTTTTAACTGAGCAATCAATTTCTGTAGAATGGTTCTATAGTCCTTTACAAATTCCTTGTATTTTTTTTCTAGTACAAAAATAGAATCTTTTTCTGAAGCATAAAATTGAGATACATCGAATGAAAGTATCTTATCAAAACCTTTTTCTTTTCCTTCGATTCCTACAATGAGAGATTCGAGTTTTGACCTTAGTTCCTCAGATTCTTTATTAAAGTGCTTATCAAGATTTGTCATTAAATCCGAAGGCAAAACACTTCCACAGAAACCACAAGTTGTTCTTTTATCCTTGTGATGCGCAATACCTGAGCGAACCCATGATTCCAAAAGTGAATCCTCGAGCAGTGCTTTAATTGGATTAGAAAGGGTAATCTTCTTTTCGATGAGGGCTTTAACCCCATCCACAAGTTCAGGAAAACTTAAAGTTATTGTTAATACCTCTGTTATCTTCTGTTTAGGTTCATCTTTTAGAAGAGCTCGTAATTTCGGGACTTCAACTGGGTCAATGTCTTTAAATGAAGGTGTAATTATTTTATCAATATCTGTTTTAATCTTGTTTATATTATAATTAACATCTTTGTAGTCTGGATTCTGTTTTATTTCCTCGTTTGCTTTTCTCTTCAATAGGTTTTCAAGTTCCTGTTGCTTACTGCCAACAGCGATATTAGCCGTTGTAAAAAAAGACTGTTGAGCTTTCTGTTCACCAAGCAACCCAGTGGAAGGTTCTTCAGTGCCTAATTCTATTTCTTTGGATGCGATAGCAGCTTCAATTTCAATATTCTTTTCACCAAGAATAGCGAATGATTGAATATCTTCTGATTCATTAATAAGGAACCGAAGATTATCCTTTACAAAATCTTCGTTGAATACCCGAACAGTCTGAGTATGCGCATTGAGATTACTCAATGAGAATATTCCATCTCCTTCTATGTCAATCTGAAAATTCACACCTATGTACTTATCTGAAATTTTATGGGTTTCAAGGGCTCTGACAATGCGAGATAATGTTGTTTTTCCAGAATAATTGCGACCATATAAGATGTTCAGCTTTTTGAACTCTATTTTATTATTCCCTTTGTCTCGAACGTTCTTATCCCAATCAAAATTCTTAAAGACTGCCATGTTCGTTATGCTTATTATTTTTTTAATTGACATAATACCTTCCCCCATTACTTAAAAATGAATGCAATTTATTCCTCAGCATCTTCCCTAAGAACTGCCTACATCAACTTTTCAGACTATCCATTCCGCTTGGGTACCTACTTTTCAAGTTTAACCACCATTTCTTTGTGCTCTATTTCAACTAACATCTTTTTACTCAATTCAAGTACATTAACCATAATCAAATTTTAAATATTTTCAAACCTATTTTCAAACCTATCTTCAAACCATAAGGTTATACATTGAATTGCTCTTTGATTGTACATCAAAGACATTATGTAAGTAATTCTTCACCACTCTTATTTTATATTTTCAACTGCCCATAATAGACTGTAGATTCGGCATAATCCTACAAAAATCTCTATATTTCTATATCATATCCACATTGATATTTTTCGTCAAGTGTTGCTTATATGCAATCAGGTCCTCTTCAAGAAAATTTCAAATACTTATGTTATCTAATATTAAAACCCAGATTTTACCATGCAGCATCATTTACTTTTAAAAACATTCTAAAAAATACTACAAAATATAAAGTCTTCAATATTTAAGTGCAAAGAACGCACCTTAAGATACAGATCACAAGGTCGGCAACTGATTTAAATATACCTGAGCATAGAGAAGCTCTTATCAATTGGCTTAATCAATGGGGATGCCGGCAGTTTGCTCTTGATTATCATAAAAAGGCTTCTAAGAGAATATTTTGCTGGTATGATAAATATAAAGAGCAACTCATCTTAGAAGATAAAATGCTTTGGGAATTGACAAAAGACGATCTTAAAGTAATATCTAAAATGTATGATGCACTGGCAAAAAAAACAGCTTCAAAAAAGAAAAGAAATAATAAATATCTAAATATAACAATAGGTCCAACCGGCGCTTCTAAAATATTATTCGCGCTTAGGCCGAATTCAATGATACCTTGGGATGAACCAATAAGAAAAATGCTTAAATTAAATGGGGATGGCAATTCCTATGTTGAGTATCTGATAAGGGCAAAAGCTGAAGCTGATTCACTTTTTCTTTCATGTAAAAAGAATGATGTTAACCCGTTTGATATTCCGATGATATTTGGAAGGCATGATGCGAGTATTGCACAACTTATTGGTGAATATTTTTGGATTGTTATTACGAGAGAATGTTGTCCACCATTATATGAGATTTTTGAATGCTGGGCTAAGTGGTGCAAAGGGTAGGTTTTTGCATTTATTCTTGAGCATAAGCGAGGTTGTTGATTATGAATGGCGATAAGTTCTTTATTAAGGGAATCATTTTATCAGTGTAACTGCGAATCAGGATGACACGCTCATTTGATGAGTGGTCACATAGTTATCATGGTTATTCATTACGGCTAAAAAGATTTCGTTGACGATATTGAAGGGGTATTTTCAGCTCCATGTGACCGACTACTTTTATTTTGATTCGTTCAATACCATGTTAAATGGATATCAGAAGAGCACTGTAAATAGAAAAAGGTCGGAATAACTTCAGTTGCGTATACCGGATAGTCCGGTATACGAAATGAATGCGAGCTTTTACGAGGTAAACTCTTTTTATTGATGCAGAGGCAGTCTATAGAATAATTGCCTTAGGCGGGTTATTTAGGTACGAACTGAAAAGCATATTAATAAATCAACAGGTAATTGAGAAAAGTATTCAATTACATGTTGATTTATTAATGAAAATGGGTATAATATAATTAGGAGTGTGATAAATATGCTAATACAGTTTAATCTCAAAAATTTTAAGTCTTTTAAAGAAGAAGTATCTTTGGATCTATCTTCTACTAAGATTTCTGAACATGTTGAACACATTGCAAATATAGCCAATGATAAGCTTTTAAAAGTTGCTGCTATTTATGGTGCAAATGCAAGTGGGAAGTCAAATATTTATGAAGCTTTTGATTTCATGACTTACTATGTCTCCGAATCCTTTAAATTCGGTGGAGAGAACGATAATAAGCAAAAAAATGATAGCCAGTATATGAAAGTAATACCATTTTTATTTGACATAACGAGCCGGGAGAATGAATCAACATTTGAGGTGTTTTTTGTTGATAATAAAGACTCAAGCCAAAAAACATATCAGTATGGATTTGCACTAAATCAAGATGAAGTTTTGGAAGAATGGCTTTATTGCAAAGCAAAAACTGCTAGAGGATATAAGACTATCTTTTACCGTAAAAAGGGGCAAGAGCTTGAACTGCCTGGCATTCCAAAGAGTAGCGCAGAAAATATTAATATTGCACTGGAAAAAGAAACACTTATTGTTTCGTTGGGCGCAAAGCTGAAAATAGCAAAACTCAAAATGATACGAGAATGGTTTTTAAACAATGAAATCATAAATTTTGGGGACCCAACAGAAAACTACTTTAGATCAAGAATGATACCTGAAGGATTTAATAACGATAAGGATGTTCAAAAGAGAGTTATTGACTTTTTTTCATCTTTTGATGAAGCAATTCAAGGGTTTGACATCAAAGAAGTTAAGCTTGAGAATGAGATAGATGATGAGAAGCGCTATAGTATTGATTCCCTGCACAAAATGATTGATTCAACAGAGATGGCATCAATCCCTTTAAGGAATGAATCCAGCGGAACGTTAAAAATGTTTACCCTGTTCCCTTCATTGCAAATAGTATTTGAACAAGGCAGTGTGCTTTTTATAGATGAACTAAATGCAAGATTGCACCCACTATTGGTCAGAAATATTGTTTTAACGTTTTTAAATCCAGAGATCAATACTAGAAATGCGCAGCTTATCTTCACTACACATGATATATGGCAATTATCCAACGATTTGTTACGAAGAGATGAAATCTGGTTTGTAGAAAAAGATAAGAACGGTGTTTCTTCCCTTTATTCTTTAGCTGATTTCGTGGATGAAAGCGGAGCAAAAATCAGAAAAGATGAAAGCTTTGCCAAGAATTATTTAATAGGCAAATATGGAGCTATTCCTTCTTTAAAAGTGTTAGACATGTTTAAGGAGGAATAGAATTATGGGAAGTAAAGAGCGCAGAGGTGCAAGAAAGGATAGAAGTAGGAAGCTATCCACCCGTGTGCCTACACTCGGATATTATTTGATCATAACAGATACACAGGAAACTGAAAAAAATTATTTTGAAGGGTTACGTAAAACAATCCCGGAAAATCTGAAAAACAGATTGGTAATAAAAGTAGAAAGAGCACGTACTATTGATTTGATAGAAAGATGCAAGGATCTTGTTTCAAAGGAACCGCAATACCGTATTCCGTGGATTGTACTTGACAGGGATCAGGTGGAAGGCTTTGATGAAATCATTGTGAATGCCGTAAAAAACGATATAAAAGTTGGATGGTCAAATCCTTGTATCGAAATATGGTTTTTTCCCTATTTCGGTACAATGCCATCCTACATAGAATCCACTACATGCTGTGATAAATTTAAGGATAAGTTTCAAGCGGTTACGGGAAGTGTATATCAAAAATCAGATACTGAGATTTACAATAAGTGGAACCGATTTGGTAATGAGGAAAAGGCCCTCGAAATTGCAGACCAGAAGCATAGGTCTCAGACCAGTAATGGACTGCTTAAGCCATCAGAAATGAGTTCGACGACTACCTTATACCAATTGGTTGGAGAAATTAGAGAAAAAATATTTAATAATAATGAAGGGGGACAATATGGATTTTAACAAACGTAAAAATGATTTGGAGAAACTGATTACAAAATTGGATTTCACACCAACTATGTATAAAAATGCAACAGAAAAATATCAAGCAATTGCTAGTTTTTTTACAAAGCAGAGACATAGAAGCAGATATTTATCCTCAAGGCTCATTCCGTTTAGAAGAAGGCTTCATTCTTGATGTCCTCAAAAACTACACTA
>JAUSIA010000207.1 GCA_030648225.1 Ignavibacteria bacterium
TATTCAAACTCTTTTCTTTAATGTTATTGAGCCTATGGTAATAGGTAAACGATTGAATCTTAATCCTCTCTTAATATTAATTGCACTTTTAATCTGGGGTTATCTATGGGGAATTATCGGGATGCTTCTTGCAATACCGCTTACTGCAATAGTTAAAATTATAATATCAAATTCGAAATCTAAAAATCTCCGGTTCTTAAATGATCTTATGAGTGAAGGTTAGCTGTTAAACTTTTTTTCAGATCAGCCTTAACATATTCAAACTGTTCTTTGCCAAGGCTTACTTCCCGGAATATTTCTGTAATATCTTCCTTAGTTATTTTTTCAAAATCTTTTTCTAAAGGAAGTATGCAGACTCCTCCAAAATCCACAGCAGCAGGACTTAAAAGAATTCTGTTTTCCCCTTCTCTGAAATAATGAGAAGGTCTGTGCTTTTCTCTTAAAAATATTAAAATTCTCCATCCATATTCCTCACTACCCTGATTTTCCCGGGGTTCATAAAAAGCAATAATATTCATCATCGGTTCAGTTTTTTCATTTGAGACTCTGGAATAAAAGTTATAGAAAATATCAAACACTTTTTCTGCTAAAGAAATTTCCTTAGTTTCAATTGAAATAAATTTTCTTAACCCGTCATCAATACCTGTTACAATAAGTGAATCATTATCAATAAGTATTTCACCATATTCGTTTTTAAGAGAATGGAAACCGTCATCTATTGGCATAAAAAATTTGCTGCCGGCCTGGAAATGAAGATGATCTGGCGCAGAAGCTCCACATGCAGGGCCATTATAAATAATTACATCACGTGAAAAATCTTTACTAAGGGGAAGCATTTTACCAAACCATTCTTTAATAGCCTGCGGGATATGATCTTTATGAGGGATGGTAAAATGTTCAGGGAAAATAGGAAAAGGATTTACAAGAATTAAAAAATCTTCTTCATATTTTATTGCTTTCTGTTTTTGATAAAGATTTGCCATGCAGAGAAAGCACGCTCTTGTCTTTATAGATTTCTCATCAACTTTTGCTGAGGAAGATGTAATCCTTCCGGGATTATTCTGCACCTTAATTACAAATCCATCAAACTGGAATGTTTTAGTTTGTGAAGTTTTATATGAACTGTAAGCTTTTTCTAATTCTGGCCACGATTTTATCTGTTCCCTCAACAACAATCTTGAAGCATTGGAATAATCTTTCAGTGAGATGAGTTCATTTAATTTATTATGATTAAAGAAAATATTGTCCACTTAGTAAATCTTTTTCAGCTTAGCATCTTTAAAATAGTGTAAAATTATTTCATCGAACTGGAAGCCTTGCGCAGCCATAACGGCAGCACCAATTTGGCAAAGACCAACTCCATGCCCCCAGCCTGCGCCATGAATAATAAATCTCTCCGGCACTCCATTTTTTTCTCCCTCTTTATCCACAACAAATGCACTGCTGTAAAGATGCGTCTCTGAAAGAACTTTTCTTATTTCAAGCTCTTTCCCAATTGTGATAGATTTTTTTGAACCAACAATTTTTAGCTTTATAAGCCTTGCCGAATAACCGCGTTCAACAGGAACTAAATCTATTATCTCTCCGAAATCCTTTCCTGTCTTTGATTTTACAATCTTTTTTATCTGATCCTGTAAGTATTCTACTTTCCATCTGAAGAAATCTTTAGTCTCCTGGTCAAAATCTACCAGAACTTGTGTAAGAATTTTGCTGTCTGAATTATTGCAGAATGCGGGAGGATTGCCCAATATCCATTTTCTGACATTAACTTCAGAGGAAAAATCAGTATCAAAGTTTTCCGGTTCAAATTTGTAATCAAATACTGAAGCGAGATACTCATGTTTAACCGGTTCCCATACATTTTCATAAGGTTCTGTAATTCCACCACAGCATTTGGAATACCGTGTGTCGCAGATTTTTTTATCATACATCAGAACAATGCCTCTCGTTTCTTCAATAGCCAGCCTGGAGTTTTCTGTTGAAATTTTCGTTATTCCCTGGTATCTCTGGCAATGATCATCTGCACAAACATCAAAAAGTTTGTGGTCCTCCCTGTCCATCCATTTTATTATTTCATTCTCAGTTTGGTGAACTGTTTTATATTTTTCTTTTTTTCCTTTTATAGATTTTGCTTTTTCAATCTGAGCAAGAAGCCAGCTTCTTGAAACAATTGCGTGTGCCTTCAAAAGCTGAAGAGAACTTTTTGCACTCATTTCGGAAGAGATAACACTTACAAGATACCTGCCGATCGGGAGAATATTTATTACCCAGACTCTGTCATTTTCTCTAAAGAGTTTAAGCGAACCCATAAATCTCTGTCTCTCTTTTCTTTCCCAATGAAACTTTATACCAATAGGAACATCAATAATCAGAAAAGAATCTAAGGCGGGATCACCCGGCTCAAATATTATTTCATTTGAAATTTCAATATTATCTTTTCCTCCCCTGCAAATAATGCGATCATCTTTTATTTCAGCAGAAAATCTTCCGCTGAAGGTTTGTTTAAATCCCTGCACTGAAAAATCACCATAAAGCTCAAACTTTATCTCTTTTTCAGAAAGGATTCCTACACTGATATATGGTTCTTTATTAAACATTCTTATAATTTCTTAAGAAAAAATTTTATTGGGAAAGAATATAATCATTAGCACTATTAAAAACCCCCCTTCTTCCCCCCTTTCAGAAAGGGGGGACAAAGGGGGGTTACTTTTGGGATATTATAAAGAAACTTTTTAATTTGCTGATGAAACTTAAAACATCCATTAATGATAAGAGAAAATTCGAAGACAGTTAACATAATCGGGTTTCCGATGGATCTTGGCGCTGACCGAAGAGGTGTTGACATGGGACCTTCTGCATTAAGAATTGCCGGTTTGAAAGAGAAGCTTGAAAATCTTGGCTATAAAATTGTTGATAGTGGAGATATATTCATTCAGATTATGGAGAAACAAAAGATATCTAACCCTAATCTCAAATATTTAAATGAAATCCTTAAAACATCCCGGAGGCTTGCAGCTAAAGTAGAAAGGGTTCTTGAGATAGGACATTTTCCCCTTTGCCTTGGCGGCGATCATTCAATGGCAATCGGAACAATTGCGGGAATTGCTTCTTATTGCAAAAAGCACCGCTTAAAACTTGGTGTTATCTGGGTTGATGCACATTCCGATATGAACACCGATGAAACATCCCCATCAGGAAATATTCATGGGATGCCTCTTGCGGCTTCTCTTGGAATTGGACATGAGAAACTTGTAAACTTTTATGGCTTTGCTCCAAAGCTTAAACCTGAGAATTGCGCTTTAATAGGAATAAGAAGTGTTGATGAGCTTGAGAGAGTAAATATAAAAAAGCTGAATCTTCCTGTTTATACGATGACAGACATAGATAAGCTTGGAATACACAGAATAATTGTAAAAGTTCTTAAGCAGTTCAGAGAGAAGGTTGATCACATTCATGTAAGTTTTGATCTTGACAGTGTTGACCCTGCAATTGCACCCGGTGTAGGAACACCCATTCCTGGCGGTTTAAGTTATAGAGAAGCTCATCTTCTTATGGAATCTATAGCCGAATGTGGATGCATGTCTTCTTTGGAAATAACAGAAGTAAACCCTATTCTTGATGATAAAAACAAAAGTGCTCTTTTTGCAACCGACCTTATTGCTTCAAGCATGGGACAAAGAATCCTATAATAAAAAAAACTGAAATGATATTTGAGATAAATAATTGAGTAACAACCAGCCTGTTTTTATATATCTTCTTATTTTTCTCGCTCTTTCAATAGTTTTAAAATTGTTAGGTGTAATTGATGTTGCAAATATTGAACTGATAGGTTATGCTTTTATTTTTTATGGTATAACTTTAGTTTATACTTCGTTTGGTAAAAAGCAAACAGTAGTTTTGTTTATTGGTTCCTCAGTTTTTCTTGTAGGGCTTGTCCTTTTTCTAATCAATAACTTTGAATTTACAAACAGCAAAGAAATAATTTTCCCGGCAATATTATTAATTATAGGAATTAATTTTCTAATGCTTTTCTTTGATGATACGGCAAGGAAAAGTTTTCTAGCAATTGCTCTAACATTAATTCTTTCCGCAATAATTGTAACCGTTCTGCTGGGATCAATTACTGTTAAAACTTTTTTTACTTCAATAATTAATATTGGGGAAAAATACTGGCCAATTGTTCTTATCGCTGTCGGGCTTTTGGCACTTCTTCATAAAGAATATAAAAGGAAGTAAGGTATAATCTTAACCTTTATACCATATACCTTTATACCTTTATACCTCTATACCTCTATACCTATTATCCTACTCTGCTTTTCCTTGAAGATAAATTTTAGAACCTGGTCTTCTTGAACCTGCAGCATTAGATTCAATTAAATAAAATTCCACAGGTCCTTCTTCAACAGATTCCGGAAGAGTGAAGGGAAAATAATCAGGGCGGGATGAAACTTTAAAAACTCCAAGAGAAATAAACTCATTATTAAAGCTTCCCCAAAGCTGGTAAGCATTATCTGAATCCAGGATCGGGAGATTTTTAATATGAAGGTACCCTCTTTTATCTGCATAACTAAAAATAATTTCCCCGCTGCTTATTGCTCCATTTGAATTAGTTAATTCAATAATCCGTGGATTTCTCAGCTCACCTAAACCGGGAATTTCAGGTCGATTTTGATTTTCACTTCTTAATGTTTCTATCCTGTTGTTAAGATTTTCAATTTCAGTTTCATAAAACAAAGTTCTGTCCTGGTAGAAAAGATAAGCCATTACTGCCGAAACAATATAAAAGACAATTAACCCTACAATTATGGTTGAATAATTTCTTTTT
>JAUSIA010000124.1 GCA_030648225.1 Ignavibacteria bacterium
ACTTTGTAATTTTTTCAGGATTAATAGGTGCAATTATTTGTACAGCAACAGCAACTCATTACGGTTTGCCAATAAGTGTTTCGCATTCAATAATTGGCGGATATGGAGGTGCAGCAGTTGCAAAGGCAGGCTTCAGTTCAATCATTCTTTCCGGTTATACAAAAATTCTTATTTTCATTTTTCTTGCACCTATACTTGCATTGGTTGTAGCAATATTTTTTTCAATAATTACTTTGTGGATAGTTAGAAATCAATCTCATCATAAAGTAGATAAAAACTTTAGAAAACTTCAGCTAATATCTGCAGCGCTTTATAGTTTAAGTCATGGTACAAATGATGCACAAAAAACCATGGGTATAATTGCGGTAATTCTTTTTACTAACGGATTTCTTGGAGATGTTTTTCATGTTCCGTTTGGAGTGGTTATTCTAAGTCATTCAGTAATTGCTTTTGGTACTCTTGTTGGAGGCTGGAAAGTTATAAGAACACTTGGAATGAGAGTAACAAAGCTTACTCCTTTCAACGGTTTCAGTGCAGAAACATCGGCAGGTTTAACAATATCTCTTGCCACAGTTTTTGGTATTCCTGTAAGCACAACTCATACAATAACAGGAGCGATAATCGGTGTTGGTTCTTTAAAAAGTTTCTCGGCTGTAAGATGGGGAGTTGCAAGAAATATTTTATGGGCTTGGGTTTTAACTATACCTTTATCTGCGGGATTTGCTGTGTTGACTTATTACCTCTCAACTTATATAAATAATTACTTCTAAACCGACAAAATCCCATCTGTACAATTTTTATTTTCTCTTCTTCTTTTTCGTTTCTGAAAGAAGCGGATTTGTGTACTTTTCGTAAAGTTCAAATAAAAACTCAATGCGTTTTGTTTCATTGGGAAAGGGTTGAGGGCGATAACATAAGTCCACTGCTTTGTCCAATTCCTGGTGAGCTTTTACTAAAGCCAGTGGCATAGTAAGCGGATCATATAAATCTGCAAGGCTGCTCTCTGGAAATTCTTTTCTTACATCTAAAACTTTTTGTGCTTTTTCTTCTACTGTTTTTATCTGTTTCTCTGTTGGGTTTTTAGGCCAGGGAAAATTGTTGTAAACAATAGTGTTTGAATAGCTGAAATCACTCTTCATTCGTCCGCATGTATATTTTACCCAAGACATATGCATTTCAGAAGTGAGAATACCAAAATGAAAATTATCGGCTTTTCCAATCATTAGAAGATTCTGATTACCAATTACATCTTTTGAATAAAATGCGATTGGAATATATTTCCTATTCTCAGATGAAACTAAAGGTATCGCGAGAAAGTTACTTCCAGGATGTCGAATCTCAGCAAAAATTGCTGGAGTATTTGCTTTTTTACGAGTCGCTAACTTCTTACTCTCCAATCTTGACTTCCTTACTTTTTCAATTCGTTCAATTATGGGTGGAATTTTATTTAGTTCACTTGGATCAGCATCAACCAACCAAAGACACCATCTTTTAACATTATTAATAAGATCATCGGAGCCTAAATATTTATGAATATATTTCTTTACATCAGGATACTCAAGCAGTAATTGATTTTTCTCTTCTTCAGACAAAATTAGATTTCCACCATCAGTTGGTTTACTGCCAAATAGAATAACCGGGACATTGCAAATTGGTTGACGACGTGATTGAATAAGAATATCTTTATAATCAATAAGGTAAGGATTAATATTGGAGACTTTCCTTAAATGAGGTTCAGCTTTAACATCATCATACTCAAAAAGATATTTTTCGGTTGTGTCGTAATAAGCAAAACCAATTATTACTACGTGAACTGCTGCTTTACCCCTGGCTTCATTTGACCATTTAAAAGTTCTATGCGCAAAATGGATTTTAATTTTGTAATTGTTAAAAAGTTCATTCCACAATACACCAACCTGCTCACCTTGGGAAATGGAATTAGTAGAAACAAAAGCAACTTTAAGATTTGTGTTTTGAATATAATGAGATGCTTTTATGTACCAGCATGTAACATAATCAAGAACTCCTGATCCTTTAACTCCAATAAAAATATTATCCATATCTTTTTTCTGTTCTCCGTCTTGCAAATGTTTTCCGCTAAAGGGTGGATTACCAAGAATGTAAGAAAGTCGTTCTTTGGGAATAATGCTTTGCCAATCAATTCTTAGAGCGTTATCATTTATAATGTTTGCAGTTTTCTTTAAGGGGAGTCTTACAAAGTATTCCCCAAACTCTTCGGATATTATAATATTCATCTGGTGGTCAATAAGCCACATAGCAACTTCGGATATACGTGCAGGCCATTCTTCTATTTCAATTCCATAGAACTGGTCAACTTCTATCTTGACCATTTGATTAATATTTATTTTAGCATCAGCAGCAACTTCTTTTTTTATTTTATAATGTTTAAATAAAAGTGTTCTTATAATTTCTAATTCAAGTAAACGTAATTCTCTATAAGTAATAACTAAAAAGTTTCCGCAACCACAAGCAGGATCAAGAAATTTAAGAGTCGCTAGCTTTTTATGAAATTCTGCTAATTTGTTTCTGTTGTTCTTTACAGATTCAAACTCGTTGTGCAGTTCATCAAGGAATAAAGGTTTAATTACCTTAAGAATATTTTTTTCAGAAGTATAATGTGCGCCAAGGTTTCTGCGTTCTTCGGGATTCATCACTGCCTGAAACATAGATCCGAATATGGCAGGGGAAATCTTACTCCAGTTAAGCATACAGCAATCTAACAGCAAGGTTCTCATCTCACTATCGAAAGAAGCCGGAGGAAGATTCTCTGCAAACAGCTTACCGTTTACGTAAGGAAATTCAGCTAAACTTTCATCGAGATTTGTTAAGCGGTAATTCTCATGCTGATTAAGTATGAAAAACAATGTAGAAAGATGATGAGCCAAATCGCTTCCATCTTCTTTTGTATTTCGTTTAATATATTCTTCAAAAATTCCCTTATTAAAAATGTTTGTATCATCAGCAAAGAGACAGAATACAATCCTGACTAAATATATCTCTAGGAAATGACCTTCATACCCTATTGCTTTTAACTTGTCGTGAAGCCTGCCTATCTTTTCTGCAGCTTTTATGTTTACAGGGTCTTCATCCTTAAAAGTGCTGATCTGGTAACCCGCAATAAAACTAAAGAGCTTTACATTTTTAACAAGGTCTTTTAAAACAAAATCGTGTTGTGTGTTTTCTTCCAGGTTATAAAGTCGAAAGCGGGCAAAGTCACTAACAAGAATATATTTTGGGAGTTCTTCTTCTTTTAAGCCAGGGAAATAATCTATTGCCTGCTGGTGGGCTTTATCTAAGTTTTTTCCTCTTGTTTTATGCTCAATGAGAATGATGCCTTTCCAAAGCAAATCAATGTATCCCTCTCTGCCGCTTTCTATGTGAACTCTTTTTTCAAAACTTGCAACACGTCTTCTTGTTATACCAAAAACATAAAAGAAATCATTTAGGAAAGTTTGAGATTCGGCGGATTCATCAGTTTCATTCTCCCACTCTTTTGAGAACCTGACTGCACGGGATTTTATTTCATTCCAGCTTAAAGGCATTTAGAAAAGTAAAATTGTCGGTAAGTAACTTAGCTTAAATATGGAATAGCATCAACACGCATAGAACTAATAATCTTCATCTATTTAGTTTTACTTAATAAAATATCTTCTATCTTTTTTTGATAATAACTTAACTTTTTATTTTTCTCTCTAACCACTTCCAAAAGATTTAATGACTGAGAAACATAACTATGATAAAGTATTTTATCTTTTTTCATCAATGCTTTTAAATGCTTATTAATAGTTTCATAATCCCCTCTTTCAACAGGCCCTGACAACGCTTTTGCTGGACCCACTTTTCTTATATTATCCAAAGTCGAATTAACTGTAGAATTAATTATTGAGAAAAAATCTGTCTTTCCTGATTCAGTTAATTGAAACAGCTTTCCTGATGAGAATAAATTTCCGACAAGAAAGTTTGAAGCAAAAACTCCCGCAAGATGATAAAAGATCTTCTTATCAGATTTTAAGTAGAATGGTTGTAATTCCAGATCTAAAGCAAGTTTATTAAGAAAATCTTTAACAACTTTTTTTTCTGCTTCAATAGCGACAGAACAGTTTTTAATATCAACGATTTGTGTTGAAGGAAAAGTCTGCATTATATGAAAAGATGCAGTATAAGCTTTCTTTTTCTCAAGTGATTTTAACTCACTTATATCCGAAGCTCCAGATACATGAATAAAAAGTGAATTCTTAAAATCTAGTTTAAGATTTGAAAGTGCTTTAGCTGTTTTTTCTATCTGGTTATCAGGAACGGTAAGAAAGAATATTTCAACGCCCTGCTTTATAGATTTCAGATTATCGGAACTAAACGGAATTTTAAACTTCTTTGCAAATTTTCCTGCTGAAACTTTATTCCTGCTTATTACAGATGTTACATTATAACGGGCTTTTAATAAAGCTGAAGCAAGAGAGTATGCAATCTTACCTGCACCAATAAAAGCTATATTTGATTTTTCAGAGAACAATCACTCACCATAAATAACTGCTGAAAGATAACCAACAACTTCTCTATAATCACCTGTCGTATCTCCTGAATTGCATCGGTAGAGAATTTCTGATTTCTTTCTATTCAACTTTGCAGCAGCTTTCATCATTGAAACAATAGTCCCTCCTCCGCAGGCTTCGCAATTTCCTATCTTAAAATCCTTCTGCAGATTTTCATAATCAAAATCGAGTATTCTTTTTTCAATGATTGAATCAAGCTTATCTGCAACATCACTCATATAATAATGCGATAAATCGGAACTGGCAACAATAACAGTTTTATCATCAACTACATGATATAATTTTTCTGCAAGCTCATCAATATATAAATCTCCCTGTTCCCCCATAACTATCGGAACGATTTTAAAATCCTTCAGCACAACCTGGAGAAAAGGTATTTGCACTTCAATTCCATGTTCCTGCCTGTGACCTTCAATTCCTTTGAAAATAACCCGGCTTTCACCTGTTAATTTATTAATTAATTCTTTGTTTACTTCAACAACTCCAAGAGGAGTTTCATAGCCATCTCCTTCATAAACTGAAATACCCGGAAAATATTCTCTATGGCTTGGAGATATAATAATCACAGTTTCAATATATTTATTCTTTAAAAGATTAAATCCGTAAGAAGCTGTTCTGCCTGAATAAATATAACCTGCATGGGGAACAACGATTCCGAAAATATTATTAAATGATTTTTCAGAATCTGAAATCGAAAGCAGTGTTTTAATTTCATCTTCAAGTTTACTTTTTGATGCAGGGTAAAATAATCCTGCAACAGCCGGATGCCTGATCTTATTCATATTTTTCATCTTCTGAAATAATTGTTGCCGTAAAAACCTGCAGATTTAATTTTTGAATTTTCCATGTATCGGTAAATAATCCTCCCTTTTCGCATAAAGCAGAGAGAAACTGTTCCCGCAAATAACTATTAGCAACTGCAACCTGCGGAAGAAGAACAGCACGAATATATCCTTCATCCAGGATTAATCCATGTTTGCCAATAATAATTTCATCATACTCTTTTATTTTTTGCGGAGATGATAAAATCGAAATTTCAATTTTTATTTTTTCAAATTCCTCCATAGTTAAAGGGAAGAAGCGGGGATCTGAAAACGCAGATTGTTTGGCTGCTTCGCATACTGTATCATATAATGTTGCTCTTGTTAAAATGTAACCGATACATCCTCTTAATGCTCTTTCAAGTTTAAGAGTAACAAAAGCGCCAAGATGAAGTTTTAGGAAAGGATATTGCAGGTAATCAATTTGAGGAAGCGGTGTTTGATCAAATAAATTTTTTATTGATTCTCTTGCAGCTAATAACAGCGCCCCTTTTTCTTTTTCTGTTATTTCCATAAAACATTCTAACAGAACTGTTCTATTCTTTTATAGAACATACTAATAGTTCTGTTTTTTCTTTTAATAAAAAAATGAGATTATCTTTAATAAAAAATGAATCAGGAACAAAGTTTTTTACTCCTCTGTTAAGTTCTTCTTCAAAAATAACTTTTCCATTATCAATATCAACTGCTTTGAATATATTCCTCTTTTCATTTCCGGAAGGAAGAATTTTATGAAAGCTGAAAACTAGCAGGTTTTGAAGCAATATGTAATCAATCTTACCTGAGACAAGGTTTTGGTTTCTTTCTTCAGATAAAATTTTTTTTAATTCTTCATTACTTTCTGTTTCAGGAATAAATTGTTTTGTAAAATAATAACCTTCAAGATTTTCATCTGATTTATCTTTTAAGGCGATTACTTCATTAGCAATATCACTGTCTTTTATAAACTCACCGGTTTCATAATTTAATTTAAAATAATCTCTGCCTTCAAACTTTTCTTTATAACAAAATAAATCATCGTTATAAATGAACAGAAAAATATAGTCTTCGTTTTTCCATAAAATTTTCTGTTTCAGAATATCAAAAGCAATTATGCCAAGATGCCTGGGCATATCCGGTTTTCTGAATTTGTGAAAGAAAATTATATCCTTGGAAATCTTCTCAATTCCAATCCAGAATTTTTCTTCAATCATAAGCTTATTAAATATTTTTTTACCCGTTCTGATATCAATGCAGCTAAAGAAAACTTCTTTTAATTCAGGATCTCTTTCTTCTATTACAAGTTTTCCGGTTTCGGTTGGAAGGAGTCTCCAGATCTGTTTTTTGTTTGAGAAGGTGTATAGTTTTTTCATTTTCATTTGTATTCTTAATCTTAATCATATTCATAATCGTAATCGCATGAATTCGAGTATGAGTACAATTAAGATTACGATTAAGAATTTTTAGCAAAATATGTTTTATTATTTTATCTCTTCAAACCTTGCAGTAAAATGTCTCAGCATCGGAGCT
>JAUSIA010000125.1 GCA_030648225.1 Ignavibacteria bacterium
TCAATTCCATAAGTTGCACTTGAAAAAATTTTTGAAAGCATAGCTTAACTAACTAACCACTGATTAAAAAGAAATGTTTCAAGGTTAAGCCCCCATAAATTTTTCATTTAGTTAATATCATCTTCTTTGTTTGAGTATAATTTGGTGCGGCAACTTTATACAGATAAATTCCTGAAGGAAGTCCTTCTCCATCAAAAGAAAACCTGTGCAATCCTTTTGAAAGAAATCCTTTATAAAGTTTGGATATTTCTGTGCCATCCAAACTATAAATTGTTATTTCAATTTCAGAATCTTCAAGTATTTCAACTTCAATACTTGTTTTGGGATTAAAAGGATTTGGATAATTCTGTCCTATTGTAAAAGGTTCTGTGGTCCCCTGTCCAACTTTAACTTGAGAAGAATAAACAACAGAGCCATCATAATTCTGCTGCTTAACCCTGTAGTAAACAATTTCTGAATTTTTATCGGGAACATCTATAAAAGAATATGATTTTTCCTGTGTGTTATCTGCCTGCACAGTATGAATCTGAATGTAAGGGTTATTTCCTGAAGATTTTTCCAGAATATAATATTGAGCCTGCTTGTAATCTCCTCCCTTCCATTCAAGTTCGTAAGAATTTCCCAGAAGAGCAATATTCAATTCGGGAGATCTTGCAAACAGGGGTGAATCGGATTTTACAAATTTAACATTCGAAAACTCAAGCTTTACAGTTTTATTTTCTGTAGAGAATTCATTTGAAGAATCAAATTTATAAATTGCCGTAAGTGAAGAGCTGTCAGATGTGAAATGAACTGAGTGCCGGCTGTTAAAAGATAAATTAACCGGGTTATTAAGATCAATAATTCTTAAAAGATCAATCATATAAGATTTATTTTTCGCTGAATTATCAAAAACCAATCTCAAATCGCTTTCTTCAAATATTGGAGGTAATTGATTTTTTGCCACCAATGAACCATTACAATAAAAGTTAATTGTTCCTTCATTTTTAGAAGATGAAATTGTAATATGATACCAGGATTTATTCCCGATAAAATATGGTTTAAGAAAAGTTTGGTTAAACTGACTCGAAGAGACGGATAACATCTGGAACTTATTTGTTGAAAGAATAAACTCTGCCTGCGTAAAATCTTTTCTGAATATCTTAAGGAACTGCATATCCGGCTCATTAAATTTTATCCAGAAATCAAAAAGAAAATCATGACTAAAATTTTTTTCAACATCTATTTGAAAGAGAGCATTCTCTCCCAATGATAAAGCTTTATCCGATATTTTCTGCGGTTTATAAAATTCTATATCAGCAGTGAGGGTATTTTCATTATTCATCTCCTCCAAAGATTGAGGTGATAAATAAGCTATAACACTATCCTTCTCTTTGAATATTCCTTTAAATTTAATTTGAGAAGAATTGTGCTGTTCAATTTTCATATTCAATAAAAGCTGAAATACAATTCCTTCCGACCTCAGGCTATCATTAAATTCTACTTTTATTGAATAAACATCTTCAAAAAATTCATCCGAAGTTACTTTTGAAGAATTAAGTTTAAGAGACTCATATACAGATTTAAATTCTGCCTTATTAAGGATTAATTTATTCTCAGGAATAATCAGAAGTTCAAACTCATCTGCCTGCGGATATGAGTTTGTTACTGTTAAAGAAATATCGAAAGATGAGTTATAAGGAATGAACTTAGGATAGACTAAGCTGTAACTTGTTTCTCTTTCCTGGGCAAACGTTGCAGAAATGAAGATAAAAGAAAACAATATATAAGTTGTTCTAAACATAGCGGTATGAAGATATTAACTATATTTGAATACTTCAAATTAAGTTTTCCTATTTATATTGCCTCAGAAATTCAATTCTATCCTGTAATTGACTAACAGGAACCAATAATTTATCTTTACCATATATTGCTTCTTCCCTGTTTGTAAATGCCATTTCATAATCTTTGCTCATAACAATTGCTTCCTCGGGACAAACTTCTTCACAAAGACCGCAAAAGATGCAGCGAATCATATTTATTTCGAACTTGACCGGATATCTCTCTTTTTCAGCTTCAGTTTCGGAAGCCAGAACTTCAATTGCCAGAGAAGGACAAACTCTTGAACAAAGACCGCAAGCCACACATCTTTCCTGTCCGTTTTCTTCCTGCACAAGTACTGGTCTTCCACGGTAAGATGCTGGTGGAATAAATTTTTCTTCCGGGTACTTTAAAGTGAATTTAGGCTTAAGCATACTTTTTAATGTTAATGATAAGCCTTTAACAATTTCCGGGATATAAATCTTTTCTAAAAATGTTAAGTCTTTTTTTCTTTTCTTAACTGCCATCAAATCTCCATTAATTTTTACTCTTATTCTTAATCGTAATCCTAATCATACTCAATTATATCATCACCTGAGATTACGATTATGATTAAGAGAACGATTACGATATTTATAAATTAAACAACATTATTAAAACAGCAACCCAAATAATATTTACGAGCGATAATGGGAACATAACTTTCCAGCCAAGATTCATTAGCTGGTCATACCTGAACCTTGGCAGGCTCCATCTTACCCAGATAAAAAAGAAAAGCAATGCAACAATTTTAAATGAGAAAGCCCCGACATAAATCAAAACTTCTGCCCAGTTTGGTAAACCAAAGGTTCCAATATTAATGAATGGGATATAATAACCACCCAGATAAAGTGTAACAATTAAGCCGCTTGCTATAATCATATTTGCATATTCAGCAAGAAAGAATCCTGCAAACTTCATACTGCTGTATTCGGTATGAAAACCTCCAACGAGCTCCGGCTCAGCTTCAGGTAAATCGAATGGAAGACGGTTAGTCTCTGCAAAGGCAGAAACAACAAAAGTTATAAAACCAATCGGCTGAATCCATGCATTCCAGAACCACTGTCCCTGTGAATCAACAATAGCAAGAGGTCTTAAAGATTCTGCTAAAAGTATAACTCCGCCAATAGAAAATCCCATTGAGATTTCATAAGAGATCATTTGTGCAGATGACCTGATACCGCCAAGTAAAGAATACTTGCTTCCTGATGACCAACCTGCAAATGTAATTGCATAAACTCCAAGTGAAGTTAAAGCAAGTACATAAAGAATTCCCATATTAACATCGGCAACTACGAGTGGAATTGTATAGCCAAATAACTCTATTGCAGGACCAATAGGTATTACCGCATAAGTAGTAAAAGCAACAAATAAAGCTATAATTGGTGCGAGTGTGTGAATTTTTTTATTTGCCTGGTAAGGAACTATATCTTCCTTAAGTAAAAGTTTTAAAACATCGGCAAATGGCTGCAGAACACCTTCCCATCCAACACGATTTGGACCCAAACGGTTCTGAACCCATGCACTGATTCTTCTTTCAAAATAAACCAGGTAGGAAACAGTTAAAAGCATTACGTGAAGAATGATCACTATCTTTACTAATGTAAATCCTATTATTTCCCAGACGTTCATTTAAGCTCCGAAAGACTAAACTGCAGTTTCTTTAATATCAATATTTAATTTTGCACCAAACTCACCTATCATATCGTAATCAAGTTCTTTAAATTCTTTAACAGATTTTGCAATATCATCAAATACATCTTCTATAAGGTTATATTTTAATTCTCCGCTTATTGCAAGAGAGATAAGGGAAATTATTTTCCATGTTGATCGTGCATCATGCCTGTTTTTCTTCGCCCAACTGTCATACATTGTTCCGAATTTATCAAGCCTGCTCACAGACATTCCATCAATCGTTCTCTCAAGATCTTCTGTTTCGACCGCGGGACGAATCCTTTGCACTCTTCCCCGGAAATTGATAAATGTTCCATTCTTTTCGGCATAAGTTGCTGCAGGAAATACTACATCAGCCAAAGCTGCTGTCTTATTCATATTGGTTGCGTGAACAATTAATAAATCTAATTTGGTTAGAAGATTTTCTAATTCGGGTCTGACTTCGACAATATCATCTTCAATAATATATAAAGCTTTTATTTTCCCTTCATTAATTCCGTTAAATATACCTTCAATATTTAAACCATGTTTACCGGGAATAACACCAACAAGCTCAGCACCTAAAGAATTTGGAGTTATATCACTTCTTCTGAGAATATCATCTGCAAAAGATGGATCTTCGCGTCTCATAAAATCAATATTCACAGAACCAATAACAGAAGAAGCAAAACGGCTGAACAGATAATTATCTTCACAGGTCGCATAAGCTGAACCAATAAAAGCAATTTCATTTTTATTAAAAGATCTTAACTCTGATGCTGCTCTATTTACAGCTTCCTGCCAGCTTACTCTGCCCAGCGTTCCTTCTTTTCTTATATAAGGTCCGTTAACTCTATCTTTTGCATTAATGAATTTGAATGTATTAATTCTTCCATGATCACACATCCAGTAGCTGTTTACATCTTCATTATATCTTGGAGTTAATCTTAATACCTCATTATTTCTAACCCATACTTCTGTGTTGCATCCACGTGCACGACCAACACAAACGGATTTGGTAGAAGACATATCCCACACTCTTGCTCTGAATCTGAAATCACGATTTGTTAAAGCACCAACAGGACAAATATCAGTTGTGTTTAAAGAATAAGGATTGTCCATTTCTTCGCCGGGATAAGTAACAATTGTAACTCTGTCACCACGATCTACAAAAGTAAGTTCAGGATCTTTAGCAATCTCATCGCAGAATCTTATGCAGAGGGAACATGAGATACATCTTTCTGCATCAAACATTATATAAGGACTGAGCGGAACTCTTTTATCTTTATGAACCTTTTCTTCATTAAACCTGCTTTCACCAACTCCATGCAGGTAAGCATAATCCTGAAGTTTACATTCACCTGCTTCATCACAAATAGGGCAATCAAGCGGATGGTTTATTAATAGAAATTCCATCACAGCATTTCGCGCTGCAAGAGTTTTTGGAGATGTTGTATGAACAACCATTCCATCTGCAGCAAGAGTTGAACAGGCGATTACAAGCTTGGGCATTTTTTCAACTTCAACAAGACAAATTCTGCAGTTACCGGAAACAGAAAGACTTGGGTGCCAGCAAAAATGAGGAATATCAGTTCCATATCTTTTGGCTGCCTGGATAATTGTTTCACCCTGGTTAAATTCTATCTCTTTTCCATCTAAAATAAACTTAGGCATTTTAATCCTTATTACCGCTCATTAGAATTTTTAAATATAATTTAACCCCTCTGTGTCCCCCTTTCTGAAAGGGGGGAAGAAGGGGGGTTTTTTACTTAACAGCGACTTCATACTTCTCAAAATATTTTTCCGCAAACTTAGCAATTTTCGAATAAGCTTTTTCAAGAATATACTCGGGAGGTAGAAATACTACTCTGAAGTGCTGTGTACCCTTGACCTGACCGAAACCTGAACCCGGAACAACTACAACACCTGTTTCTTTTAAAAGTTCTGCAACAAAATGATTATCAGGTTGATTCATATGTAATTGCGGAAAAGCATAAAAAGCACCTTCAGGTTTTATGCAGGATATTCCGGGAATATTATTAAGTGTCTGAACTGTTAGATCTCTTCTGCTTGTAAGTTTTTTATTTGCTTCAATAAGATGAGATTGATCTCCATCCAATGCAGAAGGAATTGCAAATTGTTCAGGATGATTTGCAGATAATCTTGCTCTCAATAATTTATTTATTGCTTCTTTATAGTCACTTAAAATATTTTTATTCCCGCTTAAAATTCCCCAACCAATTCTGAATCCGGGAACCATATAATTTTTAGATAAACCGCCAAAAGTTACAATAGGAACTTCGCTGTCAAGAGAAGCAATAGAAGTATGTTTCTCTCCTTCAAACAAAAGCTTATCATAAATTTCATCAGCAAAGATTACAAGATTATGTACTTTAGCCAGTTCTATAATTTGCTTTAAAGTTTCAATGCTGCAGTTTGAACCAGTAGGATTATTGGGGTTAATGATAATTATAGCTTTAGTTTTTTCATTTATCTTTTCTTTAATGTCTTCAATACCCGGCTGCCATTCTGTACTTTCATCAAGGTAATATGGGTTTTCATGATTCCGAAGCTTACTTGCAATGGCTGTATAAAGCGGGTAACCGGGAGTTGGAGTTAAAACATTTTCACCTTCATTAACAAGAGAAGTTAAGCAGATATCAATTGCCTCACTCACACCATTTGTAACAAAAATATCCTGTATATTTTTTATTCCTTTTCTTTCTGCTTCTCTTTCAATTGATTCCAAAGCAGATTTAATTCCCGATGAAGGTGCATAACCGTTATAATTTTTTAACATCGAATTATAGGTAGCATCAACCATATGTCTGGGTGGAGCAAAATCAAATAAATTCGGATCTCCTATGTTGAGGTAAAGCATCTCTTTACCTGTTTTTGCAACTTCATTTGCAAGTACAACAATATCGCGTATCGCGTAGGTTATATTGTCTGTTCTTTGTGCAGGTGTAATTTTATGAATAGCCATTCTATCTCACTTATTTAAGGTATAGAGGTATAAAGGATGTATTATAATCATATAACTTTATACCTACTTTCCATGTTCAATTCTACTTTTTATAAAATTAATATAACCGTTTAAAGTTACTTTTGCCGTTTCAATTAATTTTTCCCCTTTTTGTTTAAGTTCATCGTTAATGCAGCCAATATCATAACAACTTATTAAATGATCTTTTAGTTCAAATAATGATCCTCTGGAAATTCTATAAAACTGAATACCTTCTTGATAATGGTATCGTCCATAACCTTCTGAAATATTAGATGTAATACTGACGGAAGCTTTTCTAATCTGAAATTCTAAATTAAATTTTTCTTCTTTGGGTAAGTGGAGTAGAACCTTTTGATAAAAAAATAATTTAACTCCTCTGCATTTGATCCAAGCATCCAATGTAGTAAAATCTCTTTTTTCATCATAGAATTCATGTGGTTCATTTACTATAAAACCATCCTGCTCATGTTTTAGGAAAATGTGTTCTGATGGATTATTTAACATTTTACTTATACCTTTATATCCTTATACCTATATACCCTTACTCTCAAGCTGCTGTTTTTAAAAATGCGTTCTTGGATTTAATAATGATCTTAAATAATGAATCTTCATCAAGCAGATCATTTGCTGTTTCAAATACCTGTTCTGTTGTTACACTTTCTATTCTATTTAAAATCTCTTCTGTGGATTTTATCCTGTTATGATATAATTCTGATTGAGCCATCCTTATCATTCTGTTGGATGTATTTTCCAGGCTGAGAATAAAATTTCCTTTCAAAGCTTCTTTAGCTTTACTTAATTCACTTTGAGAGATTTTTTTGTCACGAAGCTTTTTGAATTCTTTATAAATTAATCCAAGTGCTTTATCTGCCATCTTATCATTTGTGGATAAATAAACGCCAAAAGCTGAAGTATCATAAAAAGAATTAAGGAAAGAATTTATCTGGTAAGCAATTCCGTTTCTTTCTCTTACAGCCTGGAATAACCTTGAACTGCTGCCATCGCCAAGCACCTGGGTTAAAACCGCTGCTTTAACTCTCTCTTCATTTTTAAATCCAACAGTTGGTTTTCCAATTATTGCATGCACCTGCTGAATTTCTTTATCAATGAATTCTGATCTTGCATGATTATTTGTGTTGAAATATTTTCTTCTTACAGAACTTAATCCTAAATCTCTGTTAAAAAATTTTTCTGTTAATTTTATAAGCTTATAATGATCAACAGCACCCGATGCGGCAATTACTAACCTGTTATTTCCATATTTATTTTTTATAAAATTAAAAAGATCTAACTGGCTGAAGTCTAAAACATTTTTTTCATTCCCTATTATAGGAAAACTAAGGCTGCTTCCTCCAAAAATAATTTCTTCAAACTTTTCAAAAATTAATTCTTCAGGATTATCCTGGACATCATTTAATTCATCAATTATTACACCTGCTTCTTTTTTTATCTCAACAGGCTTGAAGGAAGGATTTTGAATCATGTCGGAAATAACATCAAAAGTTTTTTCCAGATGATCTGCTAAACCTCTTCCATAATAACAGGTTTGTTCCTTTGAAGTAAAAGCATTCAGGTAACCTCCGCAGGATTCAATTTCTGTTGCAATTTTCCTTGCTGATCTTTTCTTTGTTCCTTTAAAGAGCATATGCTCTATGAAATGGGTTATACCATTGCTTTCATTTGTCTCATCCCTTGAGCCTACATTAAACCAAAATCCAAGAGAAAATGATTTAACATAAGATATAGTTTCGGTTAAAATTCTTATTCCGTTGGGAAGGATTGTCTTTTTATATTGGTTCAAAATCGTAAAATTATCAATGTTTATAGTCCAAAAAATTGCTTTCAAATATAGAGAAATGGGGATAGGCAGTCAAGGAAATGCATTTTGGCAAATGCCGGAAGGATTGGAAAATTCTTATTAATTATTTTAAGTATAATTTTATTTTATTAAAATCATTTTCCTAGTTTGAATGAAATTTTCTGCTTGAAGCTTGTAATAGTATATTCCACTTGCTAAACCACCTGCCGAAAACTCAGCTTCATAAACTCCAGGTTGCTTTTGTTCATTCACTAAAGTTGTAACTTCCCTTCCAAGAATATCATAAACTTTTAATGATACAAATTGCCTTCCTGTCCCGTTTGCGGGACTGCTTACTGCATACTGTATACTCGTGCTTGGGTTGAAAGGGTTTGGATAATTTTGCGAAAGAGAAAATTCGCCAGGAGTTCCCACTTCAACTTCTATTACATTTGAACCTGCCTGTCCGGAAGGCAAGTATTCAAAAGAGCCATCAAAATCAATTTGCTTTAAACTGTAGGAATATTTGCCGGTTGATAAATTTTTATCAATGAATTGATAGTTCTGAAATTCAGTAGTTGTTCCATTCCCTTTAACAAAACTAATCTTTTCCCAAATATTGCCAACTGCCGACTGCCTACTGCCAACTGACCTCTCAATTTCAAATCCGCTATTGTTCATCTCACTGGCAGTTATCCAATTAAGTACAATATCATTTCTTTCCGCAGAAGCAGAAAAAGAAATAAGCTCAACCGGAACCGGATCATCAAATTCAAAATTGTAAAAGCCTGCAGGTGCTGTTATAGGTTTGGTTATACTTCTTCCGCTGTTAGATGATGCGGAGATATAATAATATACTTTTGCACCTGAAGGTTGAGAAGGAATATTAGCCGTAAATGTATCACCGGAAGCTATAGACATGGGTAATGCTGTAAAACCCAGAGTTGTATCCGCAGTCCAGTAAACGGATGCGTTAGCAATTCCTGTTCTGGATTTAATAAAAGCTTTTATCTCAACAGGATCTGAAGCTGCAATTTCTCCACTCAGCTTTGGATGAGAAATATAAACCGGTTCAGTTACCCCAACTTCTTTTACAATGCAATGGATTGCACCAAGTGATGGAATAATTGAATTACTGTTTACTCCAACAATTCTGTATCCCGGCATTGCTTCCCTGTAAATTCTGAATGCGGTTGTATCATACTGTAATTGATATGTAGGAATAATTACAGCTTTATTAATAATAATTGAATTTGTATAAGTACGGTAATCGCCGCCGGTATTCGGATATTGTCCGGATTGATCAGGCGGCATTAGGATACGGACAACTTTAAAAGGTCTTCCGTAACAGGTTAAAAAATTATTTAGTATATATTGAAGATTCGCTTCTATCTGCGGACCATCTGCAACTCCCGGCGGATATTGACCAACAAGCAAAGTTTCCTCATCAAGAAGTTTCATATGCATATCAATATGATGTATTCCATCATAAGGAAGATTTTCCATTTTGATGTAGCGGTTTAATCCCATAAATTTTTTCATAATGGTATCAATCTGTGCTTCGGTCTTACCGGGGTTTTCATTTAAAATTAATTTTGATGAGAACCCTGTTCCATGTCCGTCATTAAAAAAATTTCCGCCGGTAGCAACAAAATCATAAGGCGGAGTTGTTGTTTGATAAATAGGAAGGTTGCTGTAATTTGCAAAGAACACAGGTATTACATCATCCAATGGGCGGGGACGGTTATAAATCCAATCAATAATTTTCAGGCTGTCGGATATACTTGAATAAACAGACCATGGGCCATAATCTCTTACCCATATTGAATTAAAAGAAGTAACCAAAAATTTTAAATTAAGTAAAGGAACTCCTCCTGACGTTAAATAATTTTTAACACCGTTTGAATCGCTGCAAACAATATAAACAAGACCTTCATCCTGGGCATAATCAACAACCTGTCTTAATATTGAAGTGAACTGAGTCCAGGTTATAATTACTCCCTGCAGCTCTTCCCATTCAGCCATTGTTCTAACAGGAGTTGGAGGTGGATCTGTGAATTCAGGAAAAATCTGCGGCTGGTAATACTCCCATAAAATCTTTTCAGATTCAGTCATTTCATGCGGAAGATCCTGAGCCAAAGACAAGGAGGTGAAAAGGAAAGCAGCGATAAGGAGTAAAAATCTTTTCATAAACTTTCTAATTTTTATTATGAATGTGATTAAAATAAGAGTATAACGGAATTATCCCAAAACCTTTAGATCACCTCAATAAAATTAATTTTTTAGTTTGATTAAAATCTCCTGCTTTTAATGTGTAAAAATATATTCCACTCGATAGACCTGTTGCATTGAACTCAACCTCATAAACTCCCGTCTGCTTTTCTTCATTAACAAGAGTTGCTACTTCTCTACCCAAAACATCATAAACTTTTAAACTCACAAATCCGAATTCCGCAATCCGAAATCCGATATTGGTTGTTGGGTTAAATGGGTTCGGGAAGTTTTGGGATAAGGAAAATTCAGTTGGAAGATTCTCTTTTTCATCATCAACTCCTAAAGGAGTTATATCTCCATAAATAGTTCCATCAATCACTGCGCCTTTTAGCTTATGTTCAAAACCGACGAGTTCCCACCAAAATTCATAACTTAATCCAATATCCTTAATTATTGAAAAATTATAGAGCGGAGTTGATTGGCCTATGTAATTCCTTTTTGTAGAATTAATACCCCATTGATTAAAGGGTTCTTCACTTTCAAATAAAATTGGATGAAATTCATCTATATGAAAAGTATCTCCTTCTTCAGTGGTTAAATCCAGATAAAGTTCTTCATGGGTTAAGCTATCATTAATAAAGAATGCCTTGTAGATTATCCCGGTGGATGAGTCAACACGATAATAATCTCCAAATGATGATTGAATAGTCTTAGCCAAATCATATGTTTTATTTTCAACAATAAAGTATTGGTCATTATTATAAAGGATCGTATCAATAACTTCTCTCGACGATATATATTCTTCAGCTGAAGTATCTCCCATAAAGGTAGAATTATAAACCCATGCATTTCCAATTTGCAAAGGGAACCAACTAAAAAGATCAGTATCTAAAGCAAGATGTTTAATTGTTATAATCGTGTCAGGAGTTATTTCATACAAATCATATTTTGTTGCTGCATAAAGCTTATCTGATCCGCCACCGGCGGATGGTTTTTTGTAGATGCCAACAATCCTTCTGTCTAAAACTTTGAACTCATTAAAAGTTAAACCATAGTCTGTCGAATGATAAATATATCTTCCATTTGCTAGATAAATGCTGCCGGATTGAGAATAATCAACACTTACAAAAATTGGATTTGAACTTGAGTATCTTTCAGACCAGCTAAAGACATTACCTTTATCATCTGAAACTTTAACAGAACTAAGTGACACACTATAGATATGAATTGAATCGTTGTCATAAAAAAATTCAACAAGATTTGAATGTGAAGTATCTACTGTGGAAAAATTAATTCCACTGTCAGTACTTTTATAAAGCACTGAACCTGCAGTTGCAAAAATTATTTGATCGTCAAAAGGTGATAGTGAAATAAATCGAAACCCATTTTGCAAAAAATATTCACTCCAGTTTTTTCCGCCATCTGTACTCTTGAACCAGTCATTTCCGGATCCGAAAAAATTATTTCCACAAGCAAAAATGAGACTATCGTTTTCTCGCGATATTTCCAAGTTATAAACATTTCCGGTTGGAATATCCAACCAATATTCCATATCATATCTTTGTACGAACCCAAGCCCATCCTCGTGACCCTGTATACCACTATAAATGAATGTAACCGGATTATTATTCAAGAATTCCAGATCAAAAACATTAGCAAATTGGGGCCCTATGAAAGGGATAATATTGATTGTAATCACTCAGAAAGAAAGAATCTATACCTGAGCTAATATCTAAATGGTAAATATCATTTCTTTCCTCGTACGATAAACTATCCTCCCAATATGAGTATAACCTATAAAACAAATGGGTATTGCTTGAGTTATCTTCTATACCCTTCAACTCAGTAAAAGTATAATAATGTTGTTGAGCTGAAAGGTTAGAAATAAAAAGTAGACTGAATATTAAAATTGTTTTCATATTTCGCTCACTTTAAATAAATCATTTTCTTTGTTGAAGAATAACTCTCCGCTTGAAGCTTGTAAAAATAAATCCCGCTTGAAAGACTTGAAGCATTAAACTCAATCTCAT
>JAUSIA010000227.1 GCA_030648225.1 Ignavibacteria bacterium
GGAGGGGATTTTATTAATGGTGGCTGGTAAAGTAAAAAGTATTGCACTTGCAAGAGTATTCTGGTGCCCGGCAAAACCCATAAAGCCTTTACCATTCCCACCGCTCCAGCTATCTGCAGGAATATTTGTTATTAAAGAAAAGAGACTCAAACTTACAATAATCAAGTTGGCAGGAAGCAGAAAAGAGAGTGAGCAAGAATCTATCTGCTGCCATAAATATCCACCGAGTATTGCACCAAGAGAGATGAATATGAAATACCCTGAACGTGAAATTGAAACCAAAGGATAATCAGACCAGAGCGCGGTAGCTGCACTCCACAACCCGAACAAAAATAAAAGAATCAGAATATTTCTTAATGCTTTATCTTTTAGTACAAATTCATATCCCGAAAATAGAATTAGAAGAAAGAGTAAAGGAAGCAGGTAATAGAAATAACTGAATGTTGGAAAAGCTCTGCTTATTATTGCAGCCGCTGAAAGAGGGATGATTATGTTATGAAATTTAGGTTCTTTTAGTTTATTGATCAATTATAATTTTTAGCTTTAATGAGAAATACAGGTTAGATCAGAAACGAACTCTAATGTCATAGTTCGACTTCGCTCACTATGACAATAAGAATAAATAGTCAGGCAATTTTCTTCACAAGAATTTCTGCAATCCTTTCTGCAGTCTTACCATCCCAGAGTTCGGGTATGTTACCTTTCTTTTTATTACCACTAAGGATATTTAATGCAACTTCTTCTACTTTTTTCAGATCCCTGCCCACAAGTTGATTTGTACCCACATTAACAGTTACTGGTCTTTCAGTATTATTTCTTACGGTTAAACATTGAACGCCGAGGTAGGTGCTTTCTTCCTGGATGCCTCCGCTGTCAGTAATTATCAGCTCGGCATTTTTTGTAAGTGAAAGAAAATCAATGTATCCAATCGGGTCTGTCAGTAATATTTTGTCATTCTCAGCTTTAAAACCAAAACTAAGAAAGTTCTTTTTTGTTCTTGGATGAATTGGAAATATTATCTTTCGTTTTTCAGAAAGAATATTGAACAAATGAAGAAGCTCTTTTGCAAAATCTTCTGAATCAACATTCGAAGGGCGGTGGAGTGTAACAAGAATAAATTTTGAAGGCTCAAGCTTATATTCTTTCATAACATTTGAAGATTCTGATTTGGAAAGATGATGAATGAGTGAGTCAATCATAACATTACCGACAAAAAAAACTTTGCTCTCATCTATACCCTCTTTTTTCAGATTCTTTAACCCGCTCTCTTCAGATACAAAGAGAAAATCTGAAATGGAATCCGTGAGAATCCTGTTTATCTCTTCAGGCATTTTCCGGTCATAGCTTCTAAGTCCTGCTTCAACGTGTGCAGTTTTAATATTTAATTTTGATGCGACGAGGCTGCACGCAATTGTTGAGTTAACATCGCCAACAACGATTATTAATTCCGGCTTCTCTGCAAGAAGAACTTTTTCAAACTCAATCATAACTTTTGCTGTCTGCTCTGCATGTGAACCAGAACCGACACCGAGATAAAAATCGGGATGCGGGAGACCAAGATCTTCAAAAAAGATTTTGGACATTTTTTCATCATAATGCTGACCAGTGTGGCAGACCAGATGATTTACTCTCTCTTTATATTTAAGAAATGCACGGTGGATTGGTGCAACTTTCATAAAATTAGGGCGTGCACCAACAACAGAGATGATTTTTTTCAAATTATATTACCACAATTTTATTTTCAAAAATTAAATGATTTAGACACAATCTAAATTAGTTATTACAAACCTATGAATATATTTTCGAAGAAAAACAATTACTTAAAGTTATTCACAAAAGCCAGAGGAATATATGGAGGAACACAGCTTCGCCCGGTAAGTCACAATCACGAAGATGAAATGCAACTTAAATACCAGGCAGGTTTCGAATCCGGATAAGTTATAATGATTAAATCTTATTTTGACCTGTAAAATAAGGATTCAAACCATTTAGAAAGTTAAAGATATTTGATAACTAATAAAACCTGCGAGTGCAATTCTAAAGGTTAAAAAAATAGCTAAAGAAGGGTTCCGCTTAGCAATAAGATAGCAACACTGAAATAGATAATGAGCCCTGTAACATCAACCATAGTTGCTACAAGAGGGGCGGAAGAAGTTGCCGGATCAGCGCCAACTTTTTTAAGAATGAATGGAAGCATAGAGCCTGATAATGTCCCCCAAAGTACAATTCCTATCAAGGAGAATCCAACAGTTAAACCAATCAATATCCAATGCTCACCAATAGAAGCTGTAAAATTTGCGAGCACAGTAACCTGTATAAAACCAATTACTCCAAGAATGCAACCGAGAGAGAAACCGGACATAACCTCTCTCCTCATAATAAGCCACCAGTCTTTTAAAGTTATTTCACCCAAAGCCATTGCCCTGATAACAAGTGTTGCAGCCTGCGAGCCGGAATTACCCCCGCTTGAAATTATAAGCGGAATAAAAATAGAAAGTACAACAGCTTTGCTTAATTCATTTTCAAAGTAACCCATTGCAATTGCAGTCATAATTTCACCAATAAAAAGTATTGTAAGCCATATTGCTCTTTTCTTAACCATGCTTAACAGAGGTATCGTGGAATACGGTTCCTCAAGTGCTTCTACTGCTGCAAGCTTATGAATGTCTTCGGTAGCTTCTTCTTCGGCAACATCAAAAACATCATCTATTGTAACAATACCAATCAATAAACCCTGAGCATCAATAACAGGTAAAGCAACACGATCATATTTTTTAAAAGCCTGAACCGCACTCTCCTGGTCGTCTGTAACATGTAAAGCGACAAAATTCTCATCCATTACATCAATTACCTTACGATCAAGGGGAGCTAAAATAATATCCCTGATTTTAAGATCATCAATCAGTTTCCCTTTCTCATCAACAACATAAACTATATTAAGGGTTTCACTATCCTTTCCAAACTCCCTTATATGACTAAGAACATCAATCATCGTCCATTCCGGTTTTACATCTATATAATCAGGAGTCATTAAACGGCCAACACTGTCTTCCGGATAACCTAACAATGTAACAGCGATTTTTCTCTCCTCTGCGGAGAGAAGTGTAATCATCTGTTTTGCAACAGAACCGGGCAATTCTTCAAGCAGTGCGGTACGATCATCAGGGGACATTTCATTAAGAATTGCAGCAGCTTCCTCGTTACCTAATCCTTTCAGCAGGCTTACCTGCATATCAAAATCTATATATTCAAAAACATCAGCAGCAAGGTCTCTCGGAAGAAGACGGAATATTACAGCCTGTTCATATTCGGGAAGATCGGATATTAATTCTGCAATATCGGCAGGTGTCCAGTCACTCAGAATTTCCTTTAAGGTGCTAAGATCACGGGCATCAAGAAGTGATTTGATCTCAGGTTGAAGCAGCCTGCTCAGCATCCTTAACTCCTCTGTTTAAGTGAAAGGAATAATTTTTAATTTTACATCTTCAGATTAAAGATATCTTTAATTGGTTTCAAAAAATATATTTTAATAAGAGAAAAAACAATTTATAGTAAACAAATAAATAATGTTGAAAATTACAGTTGATGAAAATATTGCTAATGCCGAAGAGGTCTTTTCAGGATTGGGAGAA
>JAUSIA010000240.1 GCA_030648225.1 Ignavibacteria bacterium
GAGAATAACAAGATAGGGATCTCTTTCAAGTATATCTCTCATAGCAGAGCCCATATATTTACTTCGGAACGAAGTATCTCTGGTTTGCAAATAAGTTTCATATTCACGCGGATAATTTTCTCCCCACACTTCATTTCTTGGTTCCCATTCTGCAATGGGTTTAACCGGCTGAAGCTTAATGACGGCTTCAGTTCTTCTTTCAATAATTGATGCACCGAATAAACCAACAAGAAAAACAATTATTATAGTTGCTCCAAAAATTACCCAGGCTACCCAGGGTTTTTCAGAAATTATTTGCTGCAGTTTTGCCATTTAATTACCTTTGAGATTCTGTTTCATTTGAATAAATAAATTCTTCCAACCATTTCGGCATAACAGGAGTTACTTTGGGAATTCTCACCATAGGAAATGATGATAAGCTGGTCACTGTGCCGTGTGGAGTTTCTCTATGACATTCCCAGCATAATTTTCCTCCACCATGTTCTGCCATTTCGCCTGTAACAGAAACAAGAGAAAGCTGATCAATCATTTTAGAGTGACACCTTATGCAGTTTTCCTGCACAACATCTCTGCCTGCTTCTTTTATTCTTATAACTTCAGGTTCAAGCCGGAAAGTAAACATAAATGAATGTCTTAACCCATCGCTGGCTTTAAATCCATAAGTCCTTATTGGATTATCCTGTGGAACATGACAGTCGTTACAGGTTGCAACTCTTGCATGACTGCTTCTCTGCCATGTTGCAAACTGTGGTGTCATTACATGACAATTAATACAAGCATTAGGATCATCTGAAAGATATGAGGCAGCATTGGAAATTCTTAAGATCAGCAAACCTAAACCAACTGATACTCCAAGAGTTATAATTACAGGGAATTTCCAAACTGGAGGAGGAGTAATTCTGGAAATTAGATTTTTTATATTCATTACAGATTCAGGTTTATTAAATCCATAAACATTAAAAAATTACTGTAATTGATTTTCTAATTCAATTGCTTTGGGAAAAAGAATATTATTTTCAAGATGAACATGCTTATGAAGATCTTCTTCAAATTCTTTTAATTCTTTGAAAGTTATTTTATAAGTTGTACATGCATCAGCCGGTGAAGTATAATTATTTGTCATTTTTCTTATATCGAGCATTCCGTCTCCAGCAGATTGATGCTCAGCTTCCATCATAGCAATTGGATTTTTTACTGTCCCGAAATATGGTTTATCAGCTATTCCACTATTATTGTTGGTTTGTACAAGCACTTTAATATGTGGGAAAAGTATCTTTTCTTCTTTCATCATGTGGTGTCTCATCTCACTATTAATTGCAGAAAATATTTCAGCAATTTTTTTTGTTTCAGGATGATTCCCGCCATGAACAGAAGCCACTTTTTGTGTATGAGCAGCGATTACCGGAAGCATCCTGCTTACATAGCTGTGATGATTATTTATAATATAATCAATAAGAATATCAAGCTTCCATTCATCCGGTTTAATTTCCCTTTGCGCTGAAGATGAATTTACATCTTCAATTTCATTAATAACATTTTCAGGATTTATTCCTTTTTCTGTACAGGCATTATCAAGAGTTCTTTTTCCATTGCAGCAAAAATCGAGATTGTATTTTTCAAAGATTGCAGCGGTATGGAAATTATTTTTTACGATTTCTGATAATGTGAAATTTGAAAGATCATTATTTAAAACACTTTTTTCAGTTAACATTTTTATTTCTCCTTTTATTAATAATTTCTGTTTATTGGAACCTTCAAAGTTTACCCGACTGCTTTTCACGCTCTAACCTTGAAGGTTAAAGTTATTTATTCTTAATCATTACTATTAACATTTTGAATTTTTCAATTGCGTTTACTGAGTGCGGAATGTTAGCAGGCAGTATAATGAATTCTTCCTTCGAAACAATAACAGGTTTGCCATCAATAATAAACTCTGCTTTACCATCGACAATTTGAACAAATGCATCAAAAGGTGTGGTATGCTCGCTTAAAGATTGAGCTTTATCAAAAGCAAATAATGTGATTGTTCCCGTTTCCTTTTTAATTATCTGCTTGCTCACAACCGAATTATCCGAATATTCTATAAAATCAGCAGCTTTTATGGCTACGGATATTATTTCATTTTTTGTTTTCATTTTTTTTTATTCCTTTATTGCTATAATACTTATTGATTTCATGTTCTTTTCATATTGATTGAATACGCCTCTCATTTTTAAAATACGTTTTAATGCGTGCCGCGTTGTAAGAACATTAAATAATATTTTAATTACCCTGAATCCTTCATCGCGTATTAATCTTGCCGGTTTAAGTAAATGCATAGGGTTTGTCATTATTGATTCGATTTTAAAACCGGCATCGGCAAATAATTTTTCCCACTCCGGTATAGTCAGAGGACGTGCATTTACATGAATTGCTTCAGATAAATCTTTCCTGATTTTGTCCTTGTACTCTTCATCTAAATTGTCAGGATGTAAACAGATTTCATGTATTCCATACCTTCCTCCCTTTTTTAAAATTCTGTATGCTTCATTTATTATTTTTTCTTTATGGGCATCGGTCTGCATTGTAAGAACAGCTTCTCCCAAAACAACTGTAGCAACATCATTCAATAGCTCTGAGTTCATAATGTTCTTTTTTACAAACCTGTAAGCTTTGTTTGATGTTATAGAATTTAATTTAGCAACTGCTTCTTCACTTTGATCAACACCGACATATTCCTTCGGATTTTTACTAAAGATTATTCTAGAGGTATTTCCCGTTCCCGGTGCAAATTCAACAACAATAGCATCAGAGTTAACATTTAATTTCGAAATCATTTTATACGTTAATTCCTTACCACCGGGGCGGAGTACTCTCTTCCCCATTCTTGCCAGCAGCCAATGCCCGGACATTTTTTTAATATTATATTCTTCAAACATTTTTACTCTCTTGTTTAGCTTATTTCATACTCAAAAGTTTTTCAGTTGCAGAAGAAATATCCTGGTTCAAACCGATCTGCTGATGAATGATTTCCCCTTTTTCGCTTAAGAAGGTTATTAAATTAGAATGAGAGAAATCACCATTCTTATCTTTTTTATATTTGAAACCAATTACAGCGGCAAGCTCCATAATATCATCTGAATTTCCGGAAAGCAGTTTCCATCTTTTCAAATCAAGATTATATCTGGTTGCAAATTTTTTCAGCTTTTCGGGTGTGTCTCTTTCAGGATCAATTGATACAAGGAGAAAACGGTATGAAGAAACTTCATCTTCTTTAAGTAATGCTGCTTCAATTTTTTTCATATCATTAACAAGAATTGGACAAGCATAAGTGCAGCTTGCAAAGAACATTGTAAAAACTACTTTCTTCCCTTCGAATTCTTTTAAAAAAAAAGTTTTATCATTCTGATCTTTCCATTCAGATTCTAATTGATAAAGAGACTCTTCTGAAAATTCTTCGGATTCAACTTTATCGCAGCAGGAGTGTTTTTCTTTATGTTCTTCTTTAACTGTTTCAGTTCTGGTAGTTTCCTTATCTGTTTTTTCCTCTGCTGTTGTAAAACAGCCTGCAATGTTTGTTATAAGGAACAACAAAGCTCCTGTTATTAAACCATAGATTGCAATTTTATTTCTCTTTTTCATTTTAAACCTTCTAATTAATGTTTATGAATTTCTTTTGATTTAGTATTATGTTCATCTGAATGATTGCTTAATTCATACAGTTTTTCAGCATAATGAATAAATTGAACATAAGCTTCAACAAATTCTCTTCCGGCAGCTATATTATTTTTATTATAATTTTTCAAAGAAGTAACCAGCTCAAAATTGTTCTGCAGTTTCTGTTCAGAAGAATGAATTAAAAGATCATTTAATTCCTTTAATGAATTTTTTTCAATTGACAGATCGGCGAGTGGTATTGCAGGTCCCAGATCTCTTCCTGCTGGTTTCAGTCCTGTATAGGGTTCTCCTTCACCTGAACGATGCAAACGAACTACAGTTTCAAAAAAATATTTATCTGCAAGAACTTTTGCCTCCGGGGAAAGCCGCCTTACTTTTATAGTTTCTTCAAAAGCTTTTTGAACTTCCTCTTCATCCTTTTCCTGTATCCAGATTAAAACAAGATTTATATCTCTGTTTTCTAAAGCGCTTATTGCAGCCTTTACAACCGGGCCATCAATACCATCGCAATGAGCAGATATTTTCTCAGTAAAAAGAAGAAAAGAGAAAGAAATTAAGATAATTATATAACTTAACTTCGGATTTATAAATATTGATCTATTAGTCATAATTATATTCCTTAAAATTATTTTTATGCCGTACTCTATTAGTTATAATCCTTTGCACATCTGAAACCAAGATTGTGAGTTGTGTAATTTGCTTTCAGACTGCTTCTATATCCATATCGCATAAATGCCGGATAATTTTCTACATCTTTTGAATTTGAAGAACTATTTCCGCAGAAAAGATTTCTTTCTAAGTCTCCGTCACCTCTTGATTCTCCTGTTACAAGTGATGTGTTGAAATCATATGTCCATTCCCAGATTAAGCCGTACATATCAAAAACGCCGAGTGAATTTTTTTCAGTTGAACCGACAGGAGGAATTTTCCCGGGAGAAATTTTTGAATACCATTCAGATATTTTTTTTACATTTTTTTCTGATAAAATTACATATTCCCATTCAGCTATAGTCGGAAGTCTCTTCCCTTTCCATTCAGCATAAGCTTTAGCAGAAAACCAGGAAATATTTGTAACCGGACTGTTTGGACTTATTTTATCTCCTAATTCAAGATCACTCTTCCAGTTCTTTAAATAGGAAACATCTGCAAATATTTTTTTTATCTTCGATCTCTGCCATTTGAGATTTGCTTTTACAAACCCGAGAAATTCTGAATTGGTAACAGGGTAAACATCTAAATAAAATTTCTCAACTTTTTCTTTCTCTTCAGGATCATTTTTGAAAAGAGGTTCATAATATCCTGAGGGAATGAGAACCATTTTAGAGCTGCTTTGAGCATTTATAAATGGAATAAAGAGAATCATAAAAGTGATGAGTAAACCGTTGAAACGGTTAATACTTTTGCTGAATAGATTAGCCCACGACTTAAGTCGTGGGTTAATGATATACAAAAGATTTTGTTTAACTGTTTTAACAGTTTCCAGATTTATTTTTAACAATTGATTCATCTTACTTAGCACTTAAATTTTTCTTTCCTCTCAGCTTAGCAACTTCTTCTTCTGTAACTTTCTTTCCCGAATTTCCCCACTGGCTGTAAACATGAGTAAGGACTGCTGCTATTTGTTTATTATTTAAGTTTTGGGGAAGCATTATACCATTATATTTTTTGCCGTTAACAGTAATTTCACCAGAAAGTCCGTTTATTACTGCATTAATTGACGCTTCTTTATTCTTATTAAGGAAATCTGATTTAGCTAAAGGAGGAAAAACATTCGGCAATCCTTCTCCATTAGGCTGATGGCAGACTGCACAGGTTGTTGTGAAAATACTTTTACCAAATGCACTCATATCCATTCCTTTTTCTTCGGTACCAGCAGCTGTCTGGTTAGACTCAGGAGCTTGTTCAACATTAATTGGTCCTGCAAACATATCCTGGTTTGGTTCTTCATTCGAGCCAAGATAAACATCATCTTTTTGCTTTCCGGAATAGATAACCAGATCATCTTTACCCGAGACTTTTAGCATTCCAATTGCACCTTTATTAAATGCTCTGAAGATTGAATGATCAACAAGAATAAATGTACCGGGAACATCAACCGTAAACTCAACAATAGCGGAACCGCCGGCAGGAATGATTGTGGTTTGCACATTCTTTTGACTTACAATTGTGCCGCCTTCACCATAAACATTATCAAAAACTTCTCCTATAACATGGAAAGATGAAATGAGAT
>JAUSIA010000244.1 GCA_030648225.1 Ignavibacteria bacterium
ATTAAACGGTGAAATAAGCATCGAAGAAAAACAATTCGAGCAAACTCTCCGCCCGATGATCCTCAAAGAGTTTGCAGGGCAAAAAAAAATCACTGATAACCTTAATGTTTTTATCTCCGCTGCAAATAAGAGAAATGAAGCTCTCGATCATGTTTTATTAACCGGACCTCCGGGGCTTGGCAAAACAACTCTTGCTTATATAATTGCAAATGAGATTGGTGTTAAATTAAAAATTACTTCAGGGCCAGTGCTTGAGAAACCGGGAGATCTTGCCGGTATTCTTACAAACCTTGAAGAAAAATCTGTTCTTTTTATTGATGAGATTCACCGCTTAAGTGCTGTTGTTGAGGAATATCTTTACTCAGCAATGGAGGATTATAAGCTTGATATTATGATTGACAGCGGACCGAGCGCACGCTCGATTCAAATAAGCTTACCTAAGTACACTTTAATTGGAGCAACAACCAGGGAAGGTATGCTTACATCTCCATTAAGAGACAGGTTTGGAATAAAATTCCGTTTGGATTATTACGACAGTGAAACTCTAAAAAAAATTATTGTTCGTTCATCGGGTATTCTTAAAATAAAAATTAAAGAAGATGCTGCATTCGAAATTGCAAAACGTTCAAGGGGAACACCGAGAATTGCAAACAGGCTTCTTAGAAGAACACGCGACTTTGCGGATTTTGAAGATAAAAATGCAATTGATATTGATATATCTAAAACAGCATTAAAAGCTTTGGAGGTTGATGAATTTGGTCTTGATGAAATGGATAAAGATATTATTCTTACCATTATAGAAAAATTCAGAGGTGGACCTGTTGGCCTTAATACTCTTGCAGTTGCAGTTAACGAAGACCCGGGAACAATTGAGGAAGTTTATGAACCTTTCCTGATTCAGCAGGGATTTATTCACAGGACACCAAGAGGAAGAGAAGCAACTGATCTTGCTTATAAGAGGTTTGGCAAAAACAAATTCACCGGCAAAACAGATTATCTGTTTGATTAAATTTTAATTGCAGAATAATTTTATTAAATGAATAATCCTCTGCGAGGATTACTTATTGTTGCTTTGTTTATATTTTCCTACAATAATATTACCTCTGCGAGGTAAAAAAACACAATATTTAACAATACAAAACATCATAGATGTTTAATTATTGTAGTATTAAAAAAAAGCATTCATAGTTTCCAAATCCTCGCAGAGGATTATCAATCTGAAAATGTGGAGATGAAATGAAAATTGTTTTTTTAAGATTTTATTTCTTTTTAATTGTTTTTCAAATAACAATTTGTTCTCAGAATAATTTGTATATCCCCCGCGATATTCTTTCAGCATATGAAAAAGAAACAAGATCTTTTGACGGAACTCCGGGAAAAAATTACTGGCAGAATTCAGCAGATTATAAAATTAAAGTAAATGTTGATCCTTTATCAAGGTTAGTAAAGGGAAGTGAAAAAATTGTTTATTATAATAATAGCCCCGATACTCTTAAAGAAATTGTTTTCAACATAATCCAGGATCTGAATAAATATGAATCTGAAAGAAATTTCCCAATCTCCAGAGAAACATTAAGTGAAGGTGTTGAGATAGAAAAGTTTTTGCTTAATGATTTTCTTGTTGTCCTGGAGGATAAGGAGAAGGTCAGAAGAAGAAGCACTTTATTAACAATTAATATTGAAGAAAACCCTCTTCCTCCAAAATCAACAATGAATTTTGAAATTGACTGGAACTTTATAATTCCCAAAGGATCGAATCCAAGAATGGGGATTTATGATTCTACTTCTTTCTTTATTGCCTACTGGTTTCCACAGGTTGCAGTGTATGATGATATAGATGGATGGGATGTACTTCATCATACCGGTGAACAGGAATTTTATAATGATTTCTCAAATTATGAAGTTGAAATTACTGTACCGAATACTTTCGGTGTCTGGGCAACAGGAATACTTCAGAATCCGGAAGAAGTTCTTACTACTGAATATTTGATTAAGTATAAAAGTACCTGGACATCAGATGAAGTAATTAATATTGTTACAAAAGAGGAAGTGAGCTCAGGAAAGATTTATAAATCCGATTCTAAGTTCAACACCTGGAAGTATAAAGCAGAATATATTCCTGATTTTACTTTCAGCATGAGCGATCATTATTTGTGGGATGCTGTAAGTCTTGTTGTTGATGAAACAACCGACCGGAGAGTTTATATAGCAGCAGTTTATAAAGAGGAATCAAAAGATTTTTACGAAGTTGCAGAGATTGCAAGAAAAACAATTAATTATTTTTCAAATGAACTGCCCGGAGTTCCTTTTCCATATCCTTGTCTTACAATCTTCAATGGTTCCGGTGGAATGGAATTTCCGATGATAATTAATAATGGTTCTGCAGAAAGAAGATCAGGTACAGTTGGAGTTACTTCCCATGAAATTGCTCATCAGTATTTTCCTTTTTATATTGGAATAAATGAAGAGAAATATGGCTGGATGGATGAAGGTATGGCTACATTTCTTCCTTTTGATTTCCAGCAGAAGGAAGGGGAATATAATCCACGGCTTCGTAATGTCAGTAGTTATGAATTAAAAGCCGGAACTGAAATGGAATTACCTATGATGATACCGAACTACCAGATGAAAGGACCGGTCCAGAGGACGGCAATATATGTTCGTCCCGGTTTAGCTTATGATTTTCTTCGCTATGCTCTTGGTAAAGAATTGTTTGGTGAATGTATGCACGAATATATTGAAAGATGGAATGGCAAACATCCGGTTCCTTATGATTTCTTTTTTACTTTTAATGAAGTAAGCGGGAAAGATTTAAGCTGGTACTGGAAACCCTGGTTCTTTGAAAGAGGTTATCCCGATCTTTCAATCAAAGAAGCTGATTATAATAACGGAATGATTGAAGTAGTTATTGAGAAAGTTGGAATCATTCCTACTCCAGTTAAGCTTACTATTACTTGTGAAGATAGTTCAACTATAGAGATTTATGAAACTGCAATGATCTGGGAAAATCAGGATACAATCGTTATTAAGGAAGAAATAAATGTTGATCCGGTTTCTATATTGTTAGGCTCAGATATGATTCCGGATTCAGAAAGAGCAAATAATAATTTTAATTTTTTAACATCAACGCATTGAAAAAGAATAAAAGTTTATAAGTCAGTCTGAGCCTGTCGAAGACTGACAGTCACACTTCGAAAAGCTCAGTGTGACACAACAATTTTTTATCCTGTTTAATTTAATAACATAAATGAAAATCCCTCAAATAAATAAACAAGATCTAATAATTCTTCCACTTGAAAAATCTGAAACTCTTCCTTCAGGACCTTTGGCTTTTGAAGATGGGAACTGCAGAATGCTTCAGTGTAAATATCATGGATGGACATATAAGCTTGATGGTTCACTCTGGGGTGTACCGAGATTTGACAGAGTGGATCTCTTTGATAAAAAAGATTACGGACTTGTTACTGTTGAGATTGATTTCTGGGAAGGATTAATTTTTGTAAGACTATCAAAAGGAGATAAAAATTTAAGCTCGCTCTTTAAAGGAATTGCAGAAAGAATTTCTCCGAATAAATTAGATAAGAAAAAATTCTACACACGCATTAAGTATGAAGTTAAATGCAACTGGAAAACTTATGTAGATAATTATCTTGAAGGATATCATTTGCCTTATGTTCATCCTGAGTTATGCGATATTCTTGATGTTAAAGAATATATTACTGAAACTGCAGAATATCATTCACTCCAGAGCAGCTTAACAAAAGAGCTGGGTGAGTTTTACAAAAATGATGGGAGCGTTTTTTATTATTTCGTTTATCCGAATTTTATGCTGAACATTTTACCGGGGAGATTGCAGACAAATCTTGTTCTTCCTTTAGGAATAAACAGAACTCTTGTGATATTTGAATATCTCTATGATGATATTTCTGAAAATGCTTTAGAAAAGATAAAAGCTGATATTGATTACAGTGATAAAGTTCAGCAGGAAGATATTCAGATCTGCGAACATGTACAGAAAGGGCTTGAATCAAAAGCTTATCACAAAGGCCGTTTCTCAGTTGAATGCGAGGCAGGGGTGCATCACTTTCAATCTTTGCTGAAGAAATCATATAAAGCAAATCTTAATTTGTAAATTATATCAAATCTCTCCTCTTTATAAAATTGCAAAAATAAACTCAAATTTATTTTAAATAGCCACGAACCTGCCTGACGTTAGCCAGGAATAGTTTCAAATTAGATTTGGGCTAAAGCCCATTACTATAGGGTATATTTTTTCCCACTACTTAAAAGTCGTGGCAATTAAAAAGAAGGGAAAGTTTTATTTTTGGTGTGATACTCTCCACGTAAACTAAATACGTACTTTATTAGTTTACCAATGTAATAAAAAACAATTTATAAACTATTTCTAATACGGAGGAACTAATGGATAAGCTCAGAATAAAAGGTAACTGGAATGAGATAAAAGGGAAAATAAAACAGCAATGGGGACAATTGACCGATGATGATCTGAAATACCAGGAGGGAAGAGAAGATGAACTGCTGGGAAGAATTCAGAAAAGAACAGGAAAAACAAAAGAAGAAATAATTCATTTTATAGAGAGTTTTCACTTATAAAAAGGAAAGGCACATCCTTTAATTTAGTAAGGCATCCCGAACAAATCGGGATGCTTTTTTTTATTTTATCAGAAGAAGTTTTTTTGTCTCAATATAATTACCGGCTTTAAGCTGATAGAAATAAGTTCCGCTTGAAAGATTATAAACATCTCCGCCGTAGGCGGATACGCCTTTGGCGGAAAATTCTATTTCATAAATTCCAGGTTCTTTTACATCATTAACCAGAGTTGCAATTTCATTTCCCAGCATATCGTAAACTTTGATTATTACCAATTGTTGACTGCCAACTGCAAATTCTATTTTCGTTGTCGGATTAAAAGGGTTTGGATAATTTTGGTAAAGGGCAAACTTCTCTGGTATTCCTACTTCTATTTCTACAATATCTGAGTATTTGAAAGAACCATCAAAATCTATCTGGTTTAATCTGTAAAAAAATTTTCCTGTTTTAACTTCGGAATCTATAAATGAATAGTCCGATTGATTAGTTGTAGTTCCATTCCCATTTACAAAACCAATCTTTTCCCAAGCTTGAACGGGCGTAGTCGAAGACGAAGCCCTTTCTATTTCAAATCCCGAATTATTTATTTCAGTTGATGTAACCCATTCAAGAATTACATTATTCCCATTCACAAATGCTGTGAATGAAGTGAGCTCAACTGGAACAATGCTGTACCATGTATCGTTTTTATAAACTCCCTTAGAATAATAACCAATGTATAACATATTGTTTATGTCTGCTGCAATAAAGTTAGGAAAATCTGTAGAACCGGAAGGCAAACCTGCTGATAAAGAATTCCAGTTATTTCCGTTATCAGAAGAATAGAAAACACCGTTTGCATTTGTAGCAGCAAGAAAAACTCCGTTATTTAATTTTTTCATAGCAGTAACAGGTGATCCAAAAGAAATAGTTGGAAGTACTTGCCAGGTTTCTCCATTATCAACAGAATATTTTATGGAGAAATCATCAAAGGCTGCATAAATATTTTTTCCATCTGAATACATTGCAGTTAATCGAATGCTGAAGTTCACTGAATCCCAGCTTACACCAAAATCATTAGAATAAAAAATCACTTCTTCAACAAAAAAAGTTAAGCCGCTGAAAAATATTGAACCGTTATCATTCACAGCTAAAAATTTGGAAAGGAAAAAAACTGTGTCAGAATTAAAAACCTGAGTCCAAATAGTTCCTGAATCAGAAGAATGATAAAG
>JAUSIA010000247.1 GCA_030648225.1 Ignavibacteria bacterium
TGGAGTTGCTGTTGGTGTAGGAGGGTTAATTCTGAGAACTGCCAATGGTGGTGTTCCTGTTGAACTGACAAGTTTTACGTATAATCTTGTTGATAATAATGTTTACCTAATCTGGGAAACTGCTACTGAAATTAATAACAATGGATTTAATATTGAAAGGAAAATTAAAGATGAATGGAAAACTTTAACATTTGTTAAAGGTGCAGGAACAACAACTGAAGAACAATCCTATTCTTATACTGATAGTCTTGCTGATTTAAGTTACTCAGGAAAAATTCAATATCGTTTAAAGCAAATAGATTTTGATGGCAGTTTTGAATATTCATTTATTATCGAAGTTGATTATAACTCTTTGTCTCAGAATTTTACTTTATATCAAAATTATCCCAATCCTTTTAACCCAACCACAACAATTCAGTATTCTGTTCCTGAAGAAGAATTAGTTACTATTAAAGTTTATGATATTACCGGAAGGGAAGTGATGACTCTCGTAAATGAAGTGAAGCAGCAGGGAAGTTACGAATTTTTATTTGTTGGTTCAGAACTCAGCAGCGGAGTTTATCTTTATGAAATGAGAGCAGGTAGTTTTTCTGAAGTAAAGCAGCTAATTCTTCTTAAGTAAATGTCAAAACAAACCCAATTTCTCAAAGAAATTGGGTTTGTATATATTGCCACTTCTAAGTTATTCCAAAACTTTTTCCGGTTTCACTAAATCATGTTTTGCTTTTCTCCAACCAACAATGCCAAGAGGATAATTATAGACTTTGTTGAAACCATTCGCCTTCAAAAGACTTGCTGCAATACTTGATCTATCTCCTGACGAACAGTACAAGATAATATCTTTATCTCTGGGAATTTGTTCAAGATTATCTTCTACATATCCCGCAAAAATATGTTCTGCACCGGGAATAAATCCTTCAAGGTATTCGGCTTTGTTTCTTACATCTATTATAAAAGAATCTGAAATTTTTTCTTTCATCTCTTCGGTGGAAAGCAAATTAACTGAAGAAGTCTTTAATCCATTATTTCTCAAAACATCAATATTATCAACATAACCAAGCATATTATCGAGACCAATTCTTAACAACTTTTTATTTACCTCTTCTATTCTGTCATCAGAAGCAATTATGACAAATGGTTCATCATAACTTAAGATCCAGCCTACCCAATTACTAAATGAATTACTAGCCTGAATATTTATAGTTCCTTCAATATGTTCGTTTGCAAAAGATAGTTTATCTCTTGTATCAATAATTTTATAGCCTTTTTCAAGAGCTTCTTTAAATTGTTTAGTTGATAATTTTTCAGGCTGAGTAATTTTATTAATTATATTTGGTCCGGTTTTATTCAGCTTTTTCATCATAGCAAAATATTTTGGCGGCTCAGGTTGTCCCTCGAGTAATCTTTGAACAAACTTGTCTTCATCATCAATGTTGAATGCCCAGTTTACAATTTTCTCATAACCAACTGTTGAACTTGGTATAGCACCAAGAGATTTTCCGCAAGCAGAACCTGCACCGTGCCCTGGCCAAACCTGTAAATAATCCGGCAGAGATTTAAATCGCTTTAATGATTCAAACATTTGTTTTGCCCCAATTTCCATAGTTCCTTTTAAACCTGCTGCTTTCTCAAGAAGGTCAGGTCTTCCAACATCACCAACAAATACAAAATCGCCTGTAAATATCATTACTGGTTTATCAGAATTTTTTGTATCTGTTAAAAGAAATGAAATATGTTCAGGTGTATGTCCCGGTGAATGAAGAATTTCAAGCTTCACGTAACCGACTTCAATTACATCTCCATCCTTTAATCCGATGTGAGGATATTGATACAGCCAATCATCACCACCTTCATCTGAGAGATAAATATTTGCACCTGTGGCTACTGCAAGTTCCCTGGCTCCGCTTAAGAAATCTGCATGTATATGAGTCTCAGCAATATGTGTGATTTTGAATCTTTGTCTTTTGGCAATTTCCAGGTATGTATCAATATCTCTTTTAGGATCTATTACAATTGCTTCCTTTGTTGCCTGGCAGCCTATAAAGTAACTGGCTTGTGCCAGACCTCTTTCATATATATGTTCAAAGTACATAACTTATTCCTAAAATTATTTTTCTAGTGGTTCATCCCAGCCAAGAATTCCTGAATTGAGATTATAAACATTTTTAAAACCCAATTGTATCATTAATTGTCCTGCCTGGTAACTTCTGTTTCCGCTTCTGCAATAAAGATAATAGTTTTTATTTCTATCCAGTTTTTGGATATCATCAATAAAAGCTTGATCATATATATTCATCAGCATAGAATTTGGAATATGTCCATCATTATGTTCGTTGGGAGTTCTTACATCAAGAAGAACTGCGTTTACATCATCTTTTATCTTTTGTGAAAATTCCGATGGTTCAAGTTCGATAAGTGAATTATCAGACATCTTATTTCTTATATTTAGTTTAAAAAGCTTCTTTAATAATTATATAAATTCCCATAGCTAAAATAAACCACCCGAATGATGGTTTTAATTTTGCCCCGGAAATTTTTTTTGATAAATAGAAACCAATAAATATTCCTGTTATTGCAACAGCGGAAACTTCAAAAAGGAATAACCAATCTATAAATTGACCGCTTCCAATATCTCCGCTAAAACCAATCTAAGATTTAACAGCTATTATTAATAAAGATGTTCCAACTGCAACTTTCATTGGAAGTTTTGCCAGGAGAACTAGAGCAGGAATTATAAGAAAGCCACCACCTGCTCCAACCAGCCCTGTTAATAATCCAACAATAAAACCTTCAATAAAAATTAAAGGATAATTAAAACTCAAACCGCTTAATTCAGCTTCAGGTCTTTTATTCTTTATCATTGATACAGCAGCCATAATCATTAAAATTGCAAATACTATAAGTAAGAAAGTTCCTTTTGAAATGGCATATCCATTTAAAGATAAAACAACATCCGGTAAGAGAGGTATGATGTATATTCTTGCAAAAAATACTGCAATAAAAGCCGGTATAGAAAAAACCAATGCTGTTTTATAATCCAGAAGATTCTCTCGCATATACCTGATTGATCCTGCTAATGCAGTTGAGCCAACAATAAATAATGAATATGCAGTTGCCATAACAGGCTCAACATTAAAAAGGTAAACAAGAACAGGAACAGTTAAAATAGAACCTCCGCTTCCAATTAAACCTAAAGATATTCCAATTAGAACTGCAGAGATAAACCCAAGAAGTTCAAGCATTAATTCTTATCAATAATTGTTATTAGGGCAGTATGATTATTTACAAAGAATTTGTTTTCTTATTTTTATATATAAGTTAAATTGACTTATTAGTCAATAATTTACTTTTGTTGATTTCCATTTTATAATAGTGATACTTATATTTTAATCACTTAATAAAGAAAACTAAGGAATTTAAATGCCGGGTAATTATGAAATTGCAGTACTTGGAGGAGGACCGGGCGGTTATGTAGCTGCAATACGTTCTGCTCAGTTAGGCTTCAAAACAGTTGTAATAGATTATCGTCCTTTAGGTGGAATTTGTCTTAATTGGGGTTGTATTCCTACAAAATCCCTTCTTAAAAACGCCGAAATCTATGATACAATTAAGAATCACGCTAATGATTTTGGGATTAAGTATGAAAATTTAAGCTATGATTTTAAAAAAATAATTAAAAGAAGCCGGGATATTTCAGATAAGATAACTAAAAACGTTGAATTGCTTGTAAAAAAGAATAAGGTAGACAGGATAAAAGGTTATTGCAAACTTATCTCGAAGAATGAAATAAAAATTTATGATGAGAA
>JAUSIA010000258.1 GCA_030648225.1 Ignavibacteria bacterium
CAGCTTTTTCCCAAACACCGAATACAAGCGGCTTACCAGGCTTAATGTTTACTTTCCAGAATTTAATATCAGTTCCAAACTCAATTAACAATTCTTTCAGGTAATCATATTTGCCAACAGAAACGCTGCCTGTTGTAAGAAGAATATCAATATCGCCGTTAAATGCCTCTGCAATTTTCTCCCTGATTTTTTCTTTATCATCTTTTACAAAACCAAGATTTACAGCTTCCATATTAGATTCATTTACTAAAGAAATAATTGAGTAAAGGTTTGTTCCCCTTATTTTATCATCTGAGATTTTGCTGTTGATATCAACAAGCTCATCACCGGTTGCAAGCACTCCGAATTTTAATTTGCGATAAACCTTTACCCTTGGCTTGCCGCAAGCACCAAACAAAGAAATTTTGTTAGAGGTAATTAGCTGATCTTTTTTAAGTGCGAGCGTACCTTGCGATAAATCTTCTCCCTTCTTTCTTATATGCTGATTTTCTTTGGTTGATTTTCCTACTGCAAGTTTTACAAATCCGTTTTCAGTAATTACATCTTCAACAGCAATTACTGCAGAAGCATTCGCAGGAAGTTTGCCGCCTGTCATTATCAAAACAGCAGAATCATCATCAAGTGTAAAGTGATTATAATTGCCTGCAGAAATTTCCCCAATTATCTTCCACTGCTTATGTGTTGGATTAAACTTAATTGCATATCCATCCATTGCGGAATTATCAAATGATGGGAGATTTGTATCAGCATAAATATCTTCAGCTAAAACTCTGTTAAGAGAATTATGTAGATCAAGTTCTTCAGTTTCAAGTTTTAACTTTTGAAATTCATTTTGTATTATTTTATATGCTTCTGAGTAGGAAATCATTTTAAAAACTCGTCCTTAATCTATTCCAATTTTAAAAACATAAACTCTCTCTAATCTCTCCCTTACAAAGGGAGAGACTTATTATCAATAAAACGATTTATGGTTATATTCTGACAGAATAATAAATATTAAGCCACAAAATTTTATAAGCCCTTCCCTTTGTAAGGAAAGGGCTGGGAAGAGTTCAAATGACATAACTATTAAATATTTATCCATAGAAATTTAATTATTACAAGGCCTTAATCTTCTATTCTAACTTCATCTGAAACGTAAATTATTCCGCCTTTATTTACTTTCGCAAAAATTCCTTCGGTTGGCATAACACAATCGCCCACCTTAAAATAAATAGCGCACTTTGTATGGCATTCTTTTCCAATCTGTGTAACTTCAAGTTCAACTTCATTTCCGATTTTAATTTTGTTGCCAACCTGTAAACCAGGAAGGTTTATAAATTCTGTTGTAATGTTTTCAGCAAAAGCGCCTGGACGAAGCTTGGGCAAACCTTTTCCCCGCATCGTTGTAATGCTTTCCAGTGCAAGGAAACTTACCTGTCTATGCCAATTGCCGGCGTGTGCATCACCTTCTATTCCGTGGTTTTCAATCAATTGTGCCGAATCAATATTTGTTTTCGGTATCCCTTTTTTTTTGCTGGTTGAGATGGCAACGATTCTACCGGTCTTAATAGAACACGGATATAACGGATTTAACGGATTTAACGGATCATCACGGATTAATAAATTCTCCACTTTTACCTCCTGTTTTTCTCAGCAGTTTAATCTCTTGAACAATAATTGATTTATCCAATGATTTGCACATATCGTATATTGTTAAAGCTGCAATGCTTACAGCAGTCAGTGCTTCCATTTCGATTCCAGTTTGTGCAGTTGTTTTTGCAAGTGATTTTATCTCAACAGACTTTTTCTTTTCATTAAGATTCAGAGTTACATCCACTGAAGAAATGAAGATGTTATGGCACAGCGGGATAAGCTCTGAAGTTTTTTTCGCTGCCTGTATGCCTGCTATTTTTGCAACAGTAAGAACATCACCTTTTTGTACTTCGTTGCTTTTTATCTTTTCAAATACTTCTTTCGATACCTGAACTTCTGCGTATGCTTCTGCTGTCCTAAGAGTTTGTTCCTTTGATGAAACATAAACCATTTTTGCTTTACCCGATTTGTCGAGATGAGAAAAATTCTTCATCTTCATCCACCGATCCTTAGCATATTGTTTTTATCCATTGTAAGCAGTTCATTAAGTTCAGGATGCTTTAACTCTTTTTGCTGTAATGATGATGATATTAATTCAGCAATTTCATCATCTGTGATTTTATCATTGTGCAGATAATCTTTTAATTTTATTTCGCTGTTTAATGAAGAAAAAAGACATAACTTCAGATTGCCTGATGCTGTTACACGGAGTCGGTTGCAGCCGTCGCAGAAGTGATCGGAAATAGAACTGATGAAACTCACTGTTCCGGAATGTCCTTCGATATGAAAGTTTTTAGCTACGTTGTGCTTTCCGTTTTTAATTTCAACCAGCGAATAATTTTCTTCAACTATGTTTTTTATTTCCTTGTAGCTGATGTAAACTTTTTCATTCCAGCCGTTGCTTGTAAATGGCATATATTCAATAAAGCGGATGTTTAAATTCCTGTCTTTCACAAATTCAATGAAGTCTAATATTTCATCATCATTTATTTCTCTCATAATAACGGCATTTATTTTTACCGGATTGTAACCCATATCTTCTGCTTTATTGATACTATTGATTACTGCATCAATATTATCTGTACCGGTGATTGCAATAAATCTTTCTTTACGGAGCGTATCCAAGCTGATATTTATTTTATCCAGCCCGGAATTTTTTAACATATCAATTTTATCTTCGAGGAGAATTCCGTTAGTAGTCAAGCCGAGCTCGAAAGGATGTTTGTCTTTTATTTCTTTTAGCATTTTGAAAAAATTTTCTACATTTTTTCTAACGAGCGGCTCGCCGCCGGTCAGCCGGATTTTTGTAATACCCAGATCTGTAACAAAAATTTTAATCAGACGAATAAACTCTTCGTATGCGAGGATTGACCGGGATAGTTCACTTCTTAATGCCGAGTCAGCCGGGTTACAGTAAATACAGTTGAGATTACATTTATCTGTAATAGAAATTCTTAAGTATGTATGAACTCTTCCGAATCTGTCAATCAGTTTTTTCATTTATGATTATAGAATTAAAATGCCTAAAATACCTGCAATTATTACTATGTATGCAGGGTGAAGTTTTAAGACAATAATCAGCAGCAATCCAACAGCAACAAATAAAACTCCTTTGAAATCGGTTACCCAGTTCATAAAATATTGAAACATAATCCCCAGTATCATCCCGATAACTGCCAGCTTAATTCCATCGAAAGCCTTTACAACCAGCTTGTTTTTTTCAAATGCAGAATAGAAGTAAAATATCAGGAGCATTATCATTAGAGGTACAAAAATATTACCAAGATTTGCTGCAATAATACCGGCAACACCTGCAGTCTTGTAACCGGTGTAAGTAGCATATTTAATTGAAATAGCTCCTGGAAATACTTCAACAACTCCGAGTACTTTCAGAAATTCTTCCTGGGAGAGCCACTGATTGTTTATAACAACTTCTCTTTCAATAAGTGGAATAAGCGAGTATGCACCGCCAAATGAAAAAGAACCAACTTTAAGAAAAGCGAGGAAAAGATTTATTAAATTCTCAATCATTTTTTCGCCTCTATAATATCATCAATCCAGCTTAATGCAGCCATCATAGAAGGAAGCCCGATTGTTGGAAGTGAAAGCAATGCAACGTGTCTCAGTTCATCAGCAGAGCAACCGGCAGCTATTGCTTTTCGGGCATGCGAGTGAACTGCCCCTTCAAGCCGTGCACCTGTTGAAATAGCCAATTTGATTAAAGCTCGTGTTTTTTCATCCAGAGGTCCTGTAGCATGAACAGCATCCCCCATTTCTTCATAAGCTTTTGCTATAACAGGATAATC
>JAUSIA010000260.1 GCA_030648225.1 Ignavibacteria bacterium
ACCTACAGGATTCTCAAACTCTATTGCTTTTGTATCAGGTCTTTCAGAATAAGTAAAAACGTGAAGATATGAAACAGGAAGCTCATTTAAGAAATTATAAGTCTGAAGAAAATCTTCTTCTGTTTCACCAGGGAAACCAACAATAACATCAACACCAATTCCAAGATCAGGTATTTTACTTTTACACTTATAAATAAGTTCAGAATAATCTTCTGCTTTATATCTTCTTCTCATCAGTTTCAGAATTTTAGGGCTACCGCTTTGCAAGGGTATATGAAAATGCTTGCACATTTTTTCATTTTTTGCAGTTAGCTCTATGATTTCATCGGATAAAAGATTAGGTTCCATTGAACTTATCCTTATCCTGAAATCACCATCAATATTAACAAGCTTTAATAATAAATTGTAAAGATTAGTAGAATAAGATTTTCCATAATCTCCAACGTTAACCCCAGTTAATATTATCTCTTTATAACCTTCCTTAACAAGATTTTTAAATTGATAAATAACATCATCAGGATTCATGCTTCTGCTTAAACCTCTTGCAAGAGGAATTGTGCAGAAGGAACATTTGTAATCGCATCCATCCTGTATTTTAAGGAATGCCCTTGTTCTGCTGTCTGCATCGGTTGAATGGGCAGGACCAAAATCATTTAACTCATCTGTGGGTGAAACAAAAATACATGCAAGATTTCTTTTTTGGAAATTATCTATTAAAGAAAAGAGTTTAAATTTTTCATTGCTGCCAAGAATTACATCTACACCCTTTATATCTGCTATCTCTTTCGGTCTTAGTTGTGCATAGCAACCAGTAACAATAATATAAGCTTCGGGATTTTGCTTAAGCACTTTTCTTACAAGCTGCCTGCAATCCTTTTCGGCATTTTGTGTAACTGTGCATGTGTTCAGCACATATACATCTGCTTTTTCTTTGAAATCAACAATGCCAAATCCGTTTCTGAGAAATTCATTACCGATTGTTGATGTTTCTGAGAAATTTAATTTACATCCTAATGTATGTAATGCTACTGTTTGTGCCATTCTCTTTAAAACTTTAAGAGCGATTCCGATAAAATCGGGACCGCTCCTAATTTAAATGATTTTCATAAAAGATTTTATTTTTTCTCAGTTGATTGCTGAGAAATTTCTTCCGGTACTTCAAAGATTGGAAATTCGGAAGTATCAATTGCAGTTGTTTCAGTATTCTTTATATCCTGAATTGTTACTTTCTCTAATTTGTGAGAATCAATATAGCTTTGAATCTCTTCTTCCGATTTTTCTTTTAATGCAGCAATAGCACTAAGAACAATCTTCTTATTTTCCTTGTCGAATTCGATTACCTTCAAAGGTATTTCAGAATCAATAGGGAAGTGGTTTGCAACATTCTTAATTTTTGAAGTTGAGAGTTGTGTTGTTGGAACAAAACCGTCAACATTTTCAGGTAATTCTGCAATAAGACCTTTCTCAATAATCCTTACAATCTTACCTTGAGCAAATGCTCCAACAGAATATTTCCTCTCAAATTTATCCCATGGATTTTCTTCAACCTGCTTATGTCCGAGAGAAATTTTTCTCTGGTCAACATCAACACTAAGAACAATAACATCAAGCCTTTCACCTTTCTTAACAACTTCACCGGGATGCCTGATCTTCTTTGTCCATGAAAGATCTGATATATGAACAAGTCCATCTACTCCTGGCTCAAGTTCAACAAACACACCAAAGTTTGTTAAGTTACGTGCACTACCCTGATGCCTTGATCCTACAGGATATTTCTGCATTAATGATTGCCATGGATCCGGTTCAAGCTGCTTTATTCCAAGTGAAATCTTTTTATCTTCTTTATCAAGACTAAGGATAACAGCTTCAATAATTTGCCCCATAGCAACAACCTGTGAAGGGTGTTTTATATGCTGTGTCCAGCTCATTTCGGAATTGTGTATTAAACCTTCAATACCTTTTTCAATTTCGATGAATGCACCGTAATCCGTAAGAGATACAACACGTCCTGAAACTTTATCTCCGATTTTATATTTCTCCCCAATTTTTTCCCATGGATGAGGCTGAAGCTTTTTAAGGCTTAAAGAAATTCTCTTCTTCTCTTCATCGAAATCAGTAACGACAACTTTTATTGTTTCATCAAGCTTAACAACTTCATTAGGATGATTTATTCTTCCCCAGCTTAAGTCTGTAATATGAATAAGACCATCAACTCCGCCAAGATCTACGAATACACCAAAATCTGTAATTGCTTTAACAGTACCTTCAAGTATTTGACCTTTCTCAAGACTCTCGAGAATAGCATTTCTCTGATCTGAAATTTCTTCTTCAACAAGCACTTTATGTGAAACGACTACATTCTCTGTGGGGATATTTACTTTTACAACTTTGAAGTCCATTGTCTGTCCGACAAAAGCATCAAAATCACGGATAGGGCGAATATCAATTTGTGAACCGGGAAGAAAAGCTTCCATACCCATTAAATCCACAACCATTCCACCTTTAATTCTCTTAACAATCTTACCCTCTATAATTTCACCTGTCTCGTGTGCTCTAAGAACTTTATCCCATATTCTCAGAAAATCGGCTCTTGTTTTACTTAGAACCAAGTTTCCTTCCTGATCTTCAACACTCTCAAGAACTACATCAACTTCCTGTCCGATATTAACTTCCCGGTTACTAAATTCGTTTAACGAAACGGAACCTTCAGATTTAAATCCAACATCAAGAATTACATTATCACCCTGGATTCTAACAACTTTACCTTTAACAATTTCACCCTCTTTAACATCTTTAAAAGATTCGGAATAAAGCCTGGCAAGAGTTAGAAATTCTTCCTGTGAATATTCTTCATTCTGAAATTTATTTTTAGCTTTTTCATAATCATTCGCTGTCACTTGATTAGTATTCGTTTCTTTAACTTCTTTGGACATTCATCCTCCTGAACTATTTATTTGTTCTCTGATGCTTTTTCAAAAAACCAAAAAAGAAAAAACCTCAGAAATTATTTTAGTTTAACATTAGTTATTTATTTGGTTTTTCAGCTTATTTTTATTGAAATTCCTTTTTTATCTGCCGCTTTTTTAATTTCTTCAAGAATTATATTTACCTGTTCTTCAATAGAAACTTCTGAAGTATTTACCACAACAGCGCTATCTGCAATTATTAACGGACTAATTTCACGACCCGAATCTATTTCATCTCTGCTCAATAAATTTTTTTTAACATCCTCAAGAGTTACGTTAATACCTTTTTCTGAATACTCTTTTTTTCTTCTCTTTGCTCTTTCATCAATTGAAGCAGTCATAAAAATCTTCACATCAGCATTTGGAAAAACAACTGTTCCAATATCTCTTCCTTCCATAACAACTCCACGGTTACCGCTTCCCATCTCTCTTTGCTTTTGCACCAGTATTTTCCTTACAGTTTCAATTTTGCTTATTTCACTCACACGAGCATTTATTTCAGGCATTCTTATATCTTCTGTAATCTCTTTCCCATCTGCAAAAACTTTTGTTCTGCCCTCACCAAAGTCAAGTTTAAGATCAGTTTTTTCAGCTAATCTTATTATATCTTCTTTATTATTAAAATTTTTTTTTATCGCCAAATAAGTTATTGCCCGGTACATAGCACCTGTATCAATATAAAGGTAACCTAGTTTTTGAGCCACTAATATCGCTGAAGTACTTTTTCCGGAACCAGCAGGACCATCAATAGCTACGATTAACTTTTGAGGCATAGACTACAAAAATAGGCATTATTCTTTATTTTTCAAAAAATTTAAGGTCTTAAAAGATAGGTTAAAAGAGAGGAAAATCAGCTTAATTCCTCTCCGCCAAGCTCATTAATAATGAGATCAACGTATTGATCTTCTGTATTTACTCTTTCATTTGTATCAGAGATAATTTTGATTTCGGAAGGTTCTTTTTTAGTGTGTTTTATATCATTTCTTTCAACAGCTTTGAACTGAAGCTTTTTACCAAAATACTCGTGTGCTTTTTTTGTCAGATAGTCAAGATTAATATTGAATGATTTTATTTCTTCATCATTAGTGAATTGCAGACTTATTTTATTTCCTGAAAAATCTATAGGCTGAGAGGCTGCAAAAAAATGCCCAAGTGTAAATTTCTTTTCTTCAGAAACAAGATCGGCAAATCCTTTCCATTTTTTTATTATTGAATCGAGATCACCTGTTGGTTCTGCAGTTAAGAAAGTTTGTTCAGGTTCCCTGAGAGGGTCTTTATAAGAAACAGTTCTGTTTTTATCAAAGAATTTATTTTCAGGATTTACCTGGTAATTTTTTTTTTCTGCTTTCTCTTTTGAAGAAGGTAACTCAATATTTCCGTTGTTAAGATTTTCGATCAACTCGGAAATTGTAGATGTTCTTTCCAACCCTACAAGATGACAAAGTGCTATTTCAATTTTTAATTTCTGGTTTTGGGAGTAACGTAATTCCTGTCCGGTTTTATTTAAATGATTAAGCAGCCTGAGAATATCTCCTTCAGAGAATTTGCCGATGTAATCCAAATATTTCTTTTTAAATACTTCTGCAGATTCAATGCTTTTAGTACTTTCGGTAATAATAACAGTCATTATATTTCTGAAATGTTCAATCAGTCCATCCATAAAATCTGTGAAGTTCCAGCCATTCTTGTAAACTACATCCGTTGCCTCAAAAACAGATTTAAAATTTTTATCCAGTACAGCATTGGAAATCAGGAAGTAAACTTCATCATCAATAAGATTTAAAATTTTACTAACCGTTGTTGAATCAATCTTACCTGCCCGTCCGTCAGGCGGGTTTCCGCAAAAAGATACAACCTGGTCAAAATAACTTTCAGCATCTCTCAAAGCTCCGTCTGCTTTGCGGGCAATTAGCGTAAGAGTTTTATCATCAATCTCTATCTTTTCACTATCAGCAATTTTGTTTAGGAGAGATTTGATTGTATCCATTTCAATTCTTCTGAAATCAAATCTCTGGCATCTTGAAATTATGGTAAGAGGAACTTTGTGAACATCAGTTGTTGCAAAAATAAAAATTGTTTGTGAAGGAGGTTCCTCCAATGTTTTAAGAAAAGCATTAAAAGATTCCTTTGTTAACATATGAACTTCATCAATAATATATACTTTATATTTCCCTTTTATTGGTGGGTATTTAACAGATTCACGCAGAGTTCTCATTTCATCAATACCTCTGTTTGAAGCAGCGTCAATTTCAATTATATCAAAAAGCTGGCCTGCTTTGATAGCTTTGCACATCTCACATTCATTACAGGGTTCATAATTAACCGGGTTAAGGCAGTTTAATGTTTTTGCAAGTATTCTGGCAGTTGTAGTTTTACCAACTCCTCTTGGCCCGGTAAACAAATAGGCATGAGCAATTCGTCCATCTTTAATAGCGTTTTTTAGAGTTGTTGTTATATGCTCCTGCCCAACAACTTCTGAAAATTTCTGAGGACGCCATTTTCTGGCGGTTACTACATAAGACATAGATTTGATGATATTTATTAACTAATAATTTCTGTTGTAAGAAACTTACAGATTTCTTCTAAATATTTCTTATCAGTTTCATTAAAAGAATTTAATTCATTGCTGTCAAGATCAAGAACGCCAAACAGGTTTCCATCTTTTTTAATTAAAGGAATAACAATTTCTGATTTTGAATCAGGGTCGCAATAAATATGACCCGGGAACTGGCTCACATCCGGGACAATTATTGTTTCTCTTTTTTCTGCTGCAGCTCCGCAAACACCTTTGCCCATTTTTATTATTGAGCACGCAACCTTACCCTGGAAAGGACCAAGATAAAGTTCTTTTCCATTATAAAAATAGAAGCCAACCCAGCTTATTTTTTCAAAAGTCTGTTTTAATACAGCAGTACAATTTGCTAAATTGGAAACTAATTCATCAGAAGGGGAGAGAAGGCTTTTTAGCTGAGGGATAAGATTTTTATACTGCTCTTCAAGAGAAAGATCTTTATCAACTAAAATAGTTTCTGCCATTTAAGCTTTCTTTTTCTTCTTTTTTA
>JAUSIA010000264.1 GCA_030648225.1 Ignavibacteria bacterium
TAATAACCAGATAGCTTACTATAAAAGTACAGGGCAGTTATTTACACTTTGTTCTATTCTTTTGGATGAAGCAGCGGATAAGCAGGGACTGCTGACAATGAACCAGCTAAAAAATGCAGTAAGGTTATCTGTTGATAAGAAAGATAAAATTTGTGTTATGGAAAACAGAGTCGTTGTTCTCATTATAAATGAAGATCAGAAAAGTGTAAATAATCTTATTGCAAGAATAAAGAGCAATCTTCCCTGTGAAAGTAAAGAACAGTTAAACAGCATAATTCAATACATTTCTGTATTTACAATGCAGGTAGATGAAAATATTAATAGTTCAGATGATTTATTAAATAAGATTTTTTCAGATAAAATTCAGGATAAAATATAAATTTACATCCAGCTTGTTTCTTTTCATTTAAAACTTCTTTTCAAATAATATATAATATTAATAAATTTCTTGTGTTAGAATGATACAATGTTGAAATTGTTATCCAATACTATTACAAATATTAAAGATAATTTTATCAAAAAATGATTGCATCTGATGGCATTGTTATTGCTTTTTTTAGTGCAAATTCGAGGGTTTTATTATATATAATTTCAAAATTTCCTTCTAAAAAGAAGATAATATCTTATAATGGATAATGTGTCACTTATATTAATAATGTTTTTAGTTGCAGCTATAAATACTTTGATTGTTGTAACAGCCGTTTATTTAATTTTTAAGATTAAAGTTAGCAAAGAAACGGAAACCAATATGCTAATGAAAGAGGAGTTAGCAAAGGCGCAAAAACAAGAACCCTCTCTCATCCAGAAAGAAAATAATTTGCAGGAGGACCTTTCAACTAAACCAAAAATAGAAAACGAGAAGGAAAAAGAAGTCTCTAAAGAAAAAGAGAAAGAAGAACCAAAATTTCTAAAGTATACATCAAAAGGTTATATTGATCCTGAAAACGATATTAAGAAAAGACAACATACCTGGCGATAAAATTTCAATGCTAAAATGACATCAATCAGGATAAAGATAAATAGTTATAAGAATGCCGTTAAAAACAAGCAGGTGGTTGAAATAATAGATAAAATTATTTCTTCTTATCCTGTTTCATTTGTAAATCTTGAACGGTTGAGAAAAGAAATTGATTTATTAAACGAGCTGTTCTGGATAAAAGATGAAGAGGGGAAATACCTTCTGGTTAATAATAAATTTGCATTAAGTTTTCATTTAACACCATCGCAAATAGAAGGCAAACCAGTTGATAAATTCATTCCGGCATATCTTATCGATTTTAATAAAGCGCTTGATGATTATATCAAAGAATCAAGAAGTGTTTTTATAATTGAAGGATTCCCTTTATCAGGTGTGGCTGCAGGGGAAGACTATCAGGCTATTGAAATACCTGTTCCAAATGTTGAAGGTAATTTAAGTGCTATAATCGGAATTGCTCAGAAGGCAGTATCACTAGAAGAAAAACCTGAGAACTTCTCTTCCGCATTAAATCTGTTTAAAGATTTTATAAGAAACTTTATTCTAATAAGTAATGAAAATATTATAAAGGATTTGAGTGAAGAATTCTGCAATATATTTACTCTTGATGCTGAAAAAATAAAAGGGAAAAATTATAATAATGATATATCAGGATTGCCTGTTTTAATAAGCAGTTCAATTGATAATTTCATTAAATCCGGGAAAGATTCTCAAACAAAAGATATTACTATTCCCGGAATGCCGGATAAATATTTCAAACTTTATTTCATTAAAGGAAAAGAGGAAGAGAAGCTCATTCTTATTGAGATAATAAATTTTGTTGAGGCTTCTCAGATAGCAGCCGACAATGATCATAAATCCTATGATCTTATCATTCAAAATAATCCCGAACCTGTTTTTATTTATGATAAAGAGAATTTGAAATTCCTTCAGGTGAATGATGCTGCCCTAAAATTATATGGATACAGGAAAGATGAATTTCTCCTATTAGATCTTACAGATTTGTATACACCCGAGGATATCCAAACATTGCTGGAAGCTTCTGAAGAAAAATCTAAAGAGGGGGTTTTTTCAAAACCATCCAGACAAAAGAGAAAAGATGGTGCAAATATTTTTGTAGAAATTAATCGAACCAGGATTAATTATAAAAATAAGCAGGCATATTTAATTATGGTTAAGAATGTTACAGAAAGACTTAACCTTGAAAAAGAAAGCCAGCATTTTAAAGCTGCATTTAACAATACAGACAATTTGATGTTTATTACTGACAAGGAAGGATTTATTAAATCAGTCAATAATCCGGTAACAGAAGTTTTGGGTTATTCCAATAAAAGTTTCATGGAAACTTCTTTAACTTCTCTTTTAATAAATGAAGACCGTGGTAAAATAAATTCTTCTGTTTTTCAATCAGACTCAAAAGAAAAATTAACGTTTGATACTTCTCTAAAGAAAGCCGGGAATGAGTTTTTAAAAGTTAGGCTTACAGCAAATCCTATATTTAACTATAATGGTGAAGTTGAATCCTACAACATTGTTTGTTCTGTAGTTCAGGAAAAGGTTAAGGAAATTATTAAAGAAGTTATAAAAGAAGTTCCTGTTGAAGTTAGCCATGAAGAAAAATTAATTTCCGAGTCAATACCTGAAATAAATTTCTTGTCTGGCATTTTCCATGATTTACTTACTCCAATAAATGTTATTCTTGGGTTTGCACAGGAATTAACAGAGAATATTGAACAGCCAAGTCCTGAACAAAAAGAAGCAGTAGAAATAATTAATCAAAACAGAGAAAATCTCTTAAATACATTGAACCATATAATCGAGTTTATTCAAACTGAAAAGGGAAAGATTGAATTAAATTTAGAATCAGTAAAAATCATTGATATCATAGAAGACCTGAAACAGCAGATAGATGAAAAGAATATTTTGGGAGATGGAGAACTTGCTTTTGGAAAGATCTCTTCATCGCTTGAAGTGGTAGCAGATAAGCAAAAGATACAAAAACTTTTTGTTTTGTTAATTAAGTTAATATCTAAAATTACAAGTATAAAAAAAGTATATATATCTGCATCTCAATTGGATGAGAAATATTTTTCAATATCATTAAGGGATAATTATAATACATCGTCTGAAAAATTCTTAGAGAAGATGTCTTTAGTTTTTTCAGGTGATTATAAAATGCTTAAAGAACCGGGTTTTACTTTGTTTTCTTTTAAGCTGTGTAAAAATCTTTTAAATCTTCTAAATGGTAAATTTAAAATTTCGGAAGAAAGAGATAAGAAAGATGGTTTGTTTGTATTTCCTATAAAATTTGAAAAAGAAATTGTTGAAGAGGAAATGAAAGAAGGAGGTGAAATAAAAAGCAGTGAAGTTCTGAAAGAAAAAGTAATAATTCATGAGATGGAAGAAACTGAAAAAGAAGAATCAATTAAAAATGTTCACGAAGTTATACAACAAGAAACTTCTATTAATCTACCTCACCTCAGTTGTCTTTATATTGAAGACCAACTTGATTCCCAAATGTTCTTCTCAATGCAAATGAATGATTTAAAAGATATAAATTTTGCAGTCAGCCTGGAACAAGCAGTTCCTCTTTTGAATAGCAAAAATTTTGATTTTATCGTTGTAGATATTAATCTGCAAGGTGACTATAATGGCTTGGATATTCTTAAAATAATCAGAACTATGCCGGATTATGAGAATGTACCTGTCATTGCTGTTACTGCTTACCTTTTACCTGTTAACAGAGAATTATATATTCAAGCAGGTTTCAGTGATTTCATTTCAAAACCTATTCTTAGGGAAAATCTCCTTAATTCACTTGAAAGAACTTTAATCCCCCTAACCTGACTAAATTAATAGATTTTTAATCACCTAAAATTTAGAGAAAAACCCCAGATGTATGGTAATATTTTTCTTATGTCACTGAATTAAACGTGTCATAAAAATGAATTGATTTTCCAACTATTCTTTGATAATTTAACTGCTTGAAATTTAAGGGTTTATCTAACTTTTAATAAAATATAAAGGTGGAGATATGACTAAGGCAGATATAGTTGATAAAGTTGCAGCAGGTACCGGATTAACAAAACTTGAAACAGAAGCAATAATAGAGGGTTTCTTTAAAACTGTTATTGAAGCATTAAAAGAAGGAAAGGGTATAGAGATAAGAGGATTCGGTAGTTATAAAGTAAAAAAGAAAAACGCAAGGCAAGCCAGAAATCCTAAAACAGGTGAACAGGTTTTTGTTCCGGAACATTTTGTCCCAACTTTTAAATTTTCTAAAGAATTTAAAGAAATGGTAAACGAGGGGATGAAGGAGAGAGAAGGTTAAAGTAAAGTAATGGTTAGATTTTGTCCAAGTTGTGGCAGTGAATTAAAAACTGAATTTAAATTTTGTCCTTCCTGCGGTTATGACCTTCAGGATTTGAACTCTAAACAAACCCCGGAAAATGTAAAAGTAATTGAATGTGAAAACTGCGGAACAGAAAATCCGGTTGGTACTGATGTATGTAAAGGCTGTGGAATAAAATTAAAGGGTGAGAT
>JAUSIA010000269.1 GCA_030648225.1 Ignavibacteria bacterium
TTTGAAGAATTAAAATGGCAGCTATCAATTCTTTTTCCTTATGTATTTATTAATGATCTCGTAATCCAGCATATTGAAATTCCAAAAAACAGAATAATTGATCGCGATACTATTCTCGTAAGTGCTTTAAAACGAAAATACCTCCATTGGCTGAAATATTTCTGTGAAGAGAATAATCTTAAAATTAAATTTATAGATAATGCTCATTTTGCTTCCGAAAAAGCATTAACATCTTCACAAAATCTGAAAGAAGGAATTACATTAAGTCTTTATATAAGCAGCAGCTATTTGTCATTCATATTTTCTCTTAATGGCAAACCATTTTTATTTAAAGTTATATCATTCGGGTCTGCAGGCGAAATTCCACAAATAATTCTTAAAGAAACTTCTCCAACAGAATCAGTAAATCTTAACAGATCCATGATTGATTCATTTTATATAACAGGTGAGGATGTTTCAAATTCTTTTGTAAATTCATTAAGCACAAATACGGGTATAGATTTTAAACTCTTTAATCCTTTTGAAAATATAAATCCTAACCCCGAATTATTTGAGAATGTTCATTTCTCCGGAAAATCAAATGCTTTCTCCCCTGCTGCAGGAATAGCTTTCAGAATATCTTAATAACATTTCAATCTTTTCTATTTTATGAAAAAGAAAATAAAATATAGTGACGAGAAAATTGGTGAAATAGAAATTGTAAGTGACTTTTTACCTAAACCAGAAGATTTGGTTTTTAAGGAAGATACAGTAAAAGTCACTCTTAATTTAAGTAAATCAAGTATTGAATTTTTTAAGGAAATTGCTCAAAAACATGGGAGTCAGTATCAAAAGGTAATTAGAAATTTACTTGATACATATACCTCTCGTTATTCTGAATAAAATATTATTCTGTCAACTACCAATCTAAGATTATTACACCTTATGCATTTGGTATTTTTGATTTTAAGTTAGGTATACTTGAATTTACTTGTTCAAATTGTTATGAAAATGAGAATAATTTCCGGGGAATTTAAAAGCAGGTTGATAAATGTTCCTGATTCAAAACTCATCAGACCGATGACTGACCGCGTAAGAGAGACTCTTTTTAATCTTCTTAATAATAAAACAGATTTTGAAAATATTAAGGTGCTCGATCTTTATTCCGGTTCAGGAGCTTTGGGTTTGGAATGTTTAAGCAGAGGTGCTTCCGAAGTTCATTTTGTGGAAAAAAATTTCTCTATCTATAATAATCTTATACAGAATATAAACACTCTCGGAGCCATCGATAGGTGCAAAGTTCACAAAATGGAAACTCTAAAGTTTGTAAATTCAGTTCCCGGAGCAGATTTTGATTTAATTCTTGCTGATCCTCCCTTCTTCAAAGATGATATTTATAAAGTTGTTGAATCAGTTCTGTCAAACAAATACCTTAATTCTGAAGGTATGATCATTATAGAAAGATCAATACAAACAAAACAAAAAGATATTGAGCATTTCAAAGTAGAACCATTCAAAGTAATTGGTGATGCATGTCTTTACGAAGTAAAATAGTTCTTCTCCTTTTCTTTTCAATTTCTGTTTTATCTACAGCACAGGAGTTTGAAAGATCTTTAAATGGAATTCCAGTAAGTGATGTATCAGGAATTATTCCTAATATTTTTTCAGGCGGACTTAATAATATCGAACACCAATATGTTGATATTGATGGCGATGGAGATCTCGACATAATGTATTTAGACAGCGATAAAACTTATGGCTGGTATAAAAATATTGGAGATCAGTTTACACCAAATTATGTTTTATCATTCGATACAATTCCCGGAGTAAAATTTTCCGACTGGTTTTATCTTGTAGATATAGATGATGATAATGACCTGGATATTTTTACAGGAGGGGCACCTGCTTTGATTGAATTCAGGAGAAACACAGGAACAATTAAAAATCCTTTTTTTGAACTTGAGATTGACACACTTTATGATAACGAAAGCAACCCGATATTCAGCGAGTTTGGGAGTAATCCTGTTTTTATTGATATAGATGATGATAACGATTATGATTTTCTTTCAGGTAATTCTATAGGAACTGTAACATTTTTTGAAAACATCGGAAATAACTCTTCCTTTAACTTAAAGTTTATAACAAATTTTTGGCAGAATATTCTAATTATAGGAGGTGCATTAAAAACCGATCTTCATGGTGCAAGCGCTTTAGACTTTGCAGATATTGATAATGATAATGACTACGATTTATTCTGGGGAGATTTTTTCGGCAGAAGCATTTACTTCATTCAAAATAATGGAACAGCAGTTACTGCAGCTATGGATACTCCCTACACTTACAGTGCATATCCGCAGAATGAAGATAGTGTGTGGACAAGTGGTTTTAATATGCCTCGTTTAGCTGACATTGATGCTGATAGTGATCTCGATCTGTTTGTAACGGTTTTGTATGATCCTACTGTTCCTCAATCATTAATGTTTTACAGGAACCAGGGAAATGCAAATAATCCTGATTTTAGTTTAGAAAATGAAAATTTTCTTAAAACACTGGATGTGGGAATTCACAGCTCACATGTTTTTGTTGATATTGATAATG